>JASFRG010000110.1:0-16780 GCA_050115035.1 Anaerolineales bacterium
AGAAGAAAGAAGAAAGAGGAAAGAAAGCTCTTTTTTACCCCTTTACGAAATATTCCTCTTCAATCGTCCCCCAAGGTTCATCCGGCAAGTCCATATACTTCGCCAGCAGCGGGTGCACGCGTGCAATCTGTTCGTGGATATATTGCGCCACCAGTCGGATGGAGAAATGCGCATTTGAGGCTGCCCGCAATTGGCAGAAAGCAAACGCTTCCCTTAAATTAAAAGTTGCCAAAACGCGGCGGTTGTACCCGTTGGGGACAACATACTGCGCGACATAAGGATTAAACTCGTTCAGCTTCTCCCAGGTGACTCCTGCCGCGTCCATCGCCGCTTCATACTGCGACCCGAAGCCTGCTTCCGTTATGAGACGCGGAGTCGTGTACCCCAATGCGGCCGTCTGTAATTGCGGAGTCTGCGACATCATGCGGTGACGTTTGAACTCGGCATACGCACCCTGGTCCATGACCAGATCGAAGGTGTAGGTACAGTGTTCCAATTCGCGCAAGGGCACGTCCCATTTTCCCAGGCGCCCCAGCAGGGTTTCGGCAATCTCTTCACGCTCAATCTGTGAAGCGTTTTTAACTTTCTCTATCGCAGCGAGAAAAGGCATGTTCCCAAAACGGTATAATGCCGCGGCGAGGACTTTATTCCCCCCATCTTTGTCATAGTCTGCTAACTTGCACCCTATTTCGCCAACCACAGAATGCACGGAGTCCACAGAGATTTCATTGTTTCCTTCTCCGTGCTCACTGTGTGCTCTGCGGTAAATATCTTCACTTGTTTCGACCCAATACGGAACCGCCTCCGCATATTTGACCAGTGTCGGCAGTTCGCCCTGTGCCACGGCTCTGACCGTCTCACCGATCGCGCGGATCTCCGCCAGCGGACTGGATAACCACTTGCGGATGGCGTTCTCCAGCACGCGGCCATTGGCCGTCATACCGACGTTGGCCAGCGAAGCAGCAGGCAGGATGAAGCGGCATACGTCCACATAACGGGAGCGGATACGTCGGTCGTAGGCCGCGTCTTTTTCGTCATCGCGGCGCGAAACCTGTTCAGCAATGACCGCCTTGACCGGCTCCAGCGAATTCATATAGGTTGTGAATAACATGCGGCAGGTAGCTACAAATTTGTCACGCAGTGGATGTCCATCCAGTTCATCGGGCGTATAGAAAGAATCCTCGTCCCATTTCTGGTAGCGGGTGGACTTTTCGGTGTACGAAGCCAGCCGGTTGCTTTCGATGGCTTCCATTGCAATACGCGATGCGTTCTCGATAGCCAAATGCAAGACGGCATGTTCTGCCACAGAAGCGTGTCCATAGCCGACCACCCACTTCTCGTGGAATTTGGCCGATTTCTCGTCGGTCAGGTCAGCAGCGATATCACGGAAGGAATCCGGGAATCGAGACGTTTTGGCAAAAGCAACGGCGATGGTTTCCGGGGATAATTCTTTGGATGAAAGCAGGTAAATATCACGTTTGGGCGTGGGCATGGGCACTCCTAAAGTGACAGTCACCTCGCAGGTGACTGTCACTTTTTGCATTATAACAAAAGGTTAGCTATAAACGGTATATAATCCAAAGGGTTTTGCAAGCACGTAAAAGGAGAATCAGGTATGTCTTTTGGCACAAAAATTTCTAGGTTGTGGAAATCTCCTTCCTATGCAATTTTTATCGGGACGGCGCTTGTTGTTGGCATTGGAACCGGCCTGGGGGCCGTTGCGTTTCGATTTCTCATTCGAGGTGTCGAATGGGTAGGATATGATTGGTTCCCGAGTATTACTCAAGGATGGGGGAAAGCCTACGTTATCATTATCCCAGCGATTGGAGGCCTGATCGTCGGGCCAATGATCTATTTTTTCGCTCGCGAAGCAAAAGGACACGGCGTCCCTGAAGTGATGGAAGCTGTCGCGCTCAAGGGCGGCCGTATTCGTCCCATAGTGGCAGTGGTGAAATCAGTGGCATCATCCATATCAATCGGCAGCGGTGGGTCGGTTGGCCGTGAAGGGCCGATCGTGCAGATCGGTTCGGCATTAGGTTCGTCCCTTGGTCAAAAAATGGGATTATCGGATGATCGTATCCGCAACCTGGTAGCCTGTGGCGCGGCGGGCGGTATTGCCGCCACCTTTAATGCGCCCATTGCCGGCGTTGTTTTTGCCTTAGAGATCATATTGGGACAATTTAGCGTCAGATATTTTAGTAGTGTTGTCGTATCTTCAGTAACCGCCAGCATAATCGGACGGGCTGTTTTTGGAGCCGCTCCATCCTTTCATGTTCCTTTTGAATATGGCATTGCCAGTTTGTGGGAATTTGCCTTCTATCCCATACTGGGAGTGTTGGCCGCATTGATCGGGGTTGCGTTTGTGCGCATGCTCTATTGGACGGAGGATCTTTTCGAGAATTGGAAGAGTGTTCCCGAATGGGTTCAACCTATGGTTGGTGGGCTATTGTTGGGCGGAATCGCCCTGGTATATCCAAGCATCACAGGGATCACCTGGGAACGTATGCCTCAATTCTATAATGTCGGTTACGACATTATTGAAAGCGCTCTTTCAAATCAACTTACTCTAAAAATCACTTTGGTTCTGCTGGTCTTAAAAATGATAGCCACCAGTCTTACATTAGGTTCAGGAGGTTCCGGAGGTATTTTCGCACCGGGTTTATTCATGGGGGCAATGTTTGGAGTCGCTTTTGAAATTTCGATCAAAACGATTTTCCCCAACCTTTTGGCGCCGCCAGGCGCCTACGCACTTGTAGGGATGGCTGCGCTGTTCGCAGCAACAGCACACGCTCCCCTTACCGCCATACTCATACTCTTTGAGTTGACGGGGGATTACCAGATTATGCTGCCTCTGATGTTGACAGTGGTCATCGCAACGCTGATTGCGCAAACAATGCTAAAAGGAGAATCGATCTACTCGCTCAAGCTAACGCGCAGAGGCATACGCCTGCAAAGGGGTAGAGATGTAGATGTGTTACAAAGTGTATTGGTCAATGAGGTCATGACCCGCGATCTGAATGCAATCTCAAAAGATCTAAACCTGAAAGAATTGTCGGATGTATTCAACCGTACACGGCGTCATGGACTGGCTGTTTTGGATCGAGAGGGAAAATTGTGGGGAATCGTCACCGTCAGCGACCTTGAGCGTTCGATCAACAGTGGCAATTCTCTATCGACAACCACCGTCGAAAAGATTGCCACCCCAAGCGAAAAATTATGGGTCACCTATCCCGATGAAAATATTGGCGAAGCGCTCAACAAAATGAGCCGTCATGGGTTTGGAAGATTGCCAGTTGTCTCACGAGATGACCCGAATCACCTGGTTGGGCTGGTACAACGCCGAAATATAGTAAAAGCTTATAATCTTGCCCTGGCGAAACGAGCAGAGATTCAACATCGTACCCAACGGATGAAAATAAGGAACATCGATGGCACAGAGTTTGTAGACCTGACGCTCGATGAAAATTCAGCGGCAACTGGAAAAAAGATCGCAGAGTTCGCTGAAAAACTGCCTAACGATTGCATATTTGTCTCCATCCGGCGGAATGGAAAGGTGCTCATTCCCCACGGAGAAAACCGACTTCTGAGCGGCGACCAGATTACCGCCTTTGTGCAAAGTAAAGATGTGGAAAAATTGTATGCCTGCCTGCACAGTTCGAAGAGTGAGGATGACAACGCAGACACCGTCACTCCCTGATCGCTGTCACTTTGTTACGTCTGGAATCCCTCGCTCGATTGGATTGTCAGCGCTCTGACTCCACTCAAGCCAGCCTCCGTCATAGACCGCAATATTCTGCCGACCCATCAGATATGCATAGAAAAATACTTCACTGGCACGCCAGCCCGATCCACAATAAAAGGCAACTCTTTTATTGGGAGTGATGCCTGCCTTTTGCCAGTTGGATTCGATCTCATGAAAAGAGCGCATGCTGTTATCGGGATTGCGGTAATCCTGTAATTGATGTGGGTCCGACCCGGAATATCCCCACACCGCGCCAGCGATGCGTCCCTTTGCCTGGATGTAATCGTAACCGCTGGTCTTGCCAATGAACTCATCCCAACTGCGCACGCTGACCAGCAGACCTTGATCGTCTGCCAGGAGCGCCTTCGTCTCATCCATATCGAGGATGTACTCCGGGTGAGCAGGGATATCCTTTCCAAAATCTTTCACAGGGATCGGTTGCTGCGTTCCCGTTTTCATCCGATAGCCAGCCTTCATCCAGGCATCGAATCCGCCATCCAGCAGACGCACGTCCTCCACCCCAGCGTACATCAAAACATTGGCAGCACGGGCAACGGCCATGGTGTTTCTGCCATATAAGACAACCTGCGACTTGTGCGTAATTCCCAGAGATAACAGGACATCCAGGAGTTCACTGTCCGAGCAGACATTCCAGGTTGGCGCACACTCGATGGAGCCCAGCTCAAAATGGACCGCACCAGGAATATGGCCGGCCTGATAGGCTTCAAAGCCTTCATAGCTGACTTCAAAGAGGCACAGTCTCTCGGCGGATAAGTTTCTCGCGACCCATTCCGGGTAGACCAACTTTTCATGGTTCGCCAAATGATCCATGGGCAGGCCGGGATCAGCCGCCCATACCTGTAGCCCCGCCTTATAAACGAATAGGCTCTGAAAACCAAAATGTTGAAGCAAATCGACCATAACAGAACAGTCATCATTTTTATAGCCATAGATGACGATCGTTTTCTCCGCATTGACTCCCTTGGCTTCTAAAAGCGTTTTCATATCCGGGCGGGACAAATCCTGAATCCAGGAGGATGGAAAGCTGACCGCCCCCCGAATATGTCCGCCCCGCACTTCACCCCCAAGCTGCCAGCCGTTGTAAGCTGCAGATGGACGGATATCCACGATGACAAATTGAGGATTGTCTAATCGTATGGAAAGTTCTTCAGTAGAAATCGTGCCGGTAAGTGTGGGAATGGGAACTCCTTTGGCAAATTGGACGCATTATATCAAAAGGGAAAACATGCTACACTTCATCCATCCTGTGAAAAAACTGCATTTTTTTCGCCCAGTAGGCTTGAATGGATATCAAATATGACGACAATTGAAAGAGCCAGCCTCACCGATCAAGAAGCCATCCTGGAGCTTTTGCAAAAACAATTTGTGGAGCATGAGATTGAATATTCCTCTGATATTTTATCCACTGCAATAGGAGAAATGCTAAAAAGAGAAGGTTTAGGACTGTTTTTAGTAGCAAGAGACAAAGACAAGCTCATCGGAATTGCCGCAATTTCATTTGCCTGGACATTGGAACATGGCGGAAAGTCCGCATGGCTGGATGAATTGTATGTCTTGCCCGATTATCGGGAAGATGGAATAGGTAGCGCCTTGATCGAAAGCGCAATTGATGAGCTAAGGAAACAAGGCTGTGCGGCAATCGATCTGGAAGTGGAAGAAAATCATCACAGAGCAGAGCGATTGTATGAACGGAAAGGATTTAAGAGGCTCAAAAGAAAGCGCTGGGTGAAACAGATAGCTCAATCCCTTTAATCAAGTAGAAATAGCCTTCTTCAATATCTCTCTGGTCTCCGCAATATCTTCATGAATCTTCTCTAACAGTGCATCAACGCTGTCAAACTTCAACTCCGCCCGTAAGTATTTTACGAATTCCAGTTTCAATTCCTGATCATACACATCCCGGTCAAAGTCCATGATGTGGGCCTCGACGTTGGGGGTTTGCTTATCGGGGGTAAAAGTAGGGTTGATGCCGATGTTGATTGCGGCAGGATGCTTTTCATCCCCAATCCAGACCCAGCAGGCATAGACACCATTGGCCGGGATAACCTTGTCCTTGGGGTATTCGATATTGGCAGTGGGAATATTGATCTTGCGTCCGCGCCCGTCGCCGTGGATGACAGGCCCGCTTAGCGCGTAATAACGTCCAAGGTTTTCAGCGGCGTGGGATACGTTTCCCTCGCGGATGCGTTGCCGTATGAGACTGGATGAAAGCACGTCTCCCCCGTTCTTGACCGGACCGACAGCCTGTACCTCATACCCAAACTCTTCTCCCAGCTCGGTCAAACGCTCCAGGTCACCTTCGCGGTTGTGGCCCAGGGCAAAGTCATAGCCTATCCATAACGAACGCAGGCCTAGGCTTCGGCAGGTGCGGCGCATAAAGTCCTTCGCAGAAAGTTTGGCAAAATCGGGGGTAAATGGCTGGGTAATGACAATATCCACACCCTGCGCACCCAGCAATTCGGCGCGTTCTTCAGGGGTAGTCAGTGTCTTCAGATCATAGCGCTTGCCCAGCACCACCGCGGGGTGCGGCCAAAAGGTAAGCACAACGGCAGGCACATCGTTTTGATGGGCGCCTGCCGTTAAGTTGCTCAAAATTTCCTGATGCCCACGATGCACGCCGTCAAAGACGCCGATCGTGAGCCAGGAGCCTAACAGGGAAACATCTTCCAGAGAACGGTAATGAATCATTGTAGCAATGGACAAAAGGGTTCAATGGCGACTCCCCGATCCTGACAAGATTTATCAGGAAAGTCGCTCCGACTCATTATCCAGATTGGAAGAATACCTTTTTAGGCTGCCATTCTTTGGAGCCTTCTTCTTCACCTTCCATACAAAGCAGAAGAGCTACCAACTCACCTTGCGTACTGACGCCCCGCACCCATTTATCCAACTTGGTATCAGGTTCGGCCGGGACGCGGTGCCCGTGGCGCACAGCCTCGACCTCATCGGGATCGAGTTCGCGTGCATCCCAATCACCCAGGGCTTCCGCCGCCGGGATGAGATACTGGTACCAGTTTCCGGTCTGGAAGGCTTCCTGTAATTTGCGCAGCGGTACCGCATCGCGCAGGGTGAAACGTCCGCTCTTGGTACGACGCAAACCCACCAGGTATGCACCTGTGCCAAGCAGCTCACCCAAATCGTTAGCCAGCGAGCGCACATATGTGCCGGATGAACAATGTACGTCCACGACCACTTCGGGAGGCGCCCACTCGAGAACTTCCAGATGGTGCACCTGAATGATACGTGGTTCGAGTTCTACTTCTTCGCCTTTTCGAGCCATCTCGTAGGCTTTGCGACCCTTGACCTTGACAGCGGAATACTGCGGCGGCGTTTGTTCGATCTCCCCTTCAAAACCCTTGAGAACTTTCTCGAACTCTTCTTCCGTCACATCTACGGGCATCTCTTGACTGGTGAACTTACCTTCCGCGTCATAGGTATCGGTGGTATTGCCAAGGCGAATGATAGCCTGATAGCGTTTATCTGAGGCAGATACGAATTCACTAAGGCGTACCGCCGGGCCGATCAAAACAACCAACACACCAGAAGCGCGTGGATCGAGCGTTCCGGTATGCCCGGCACGTCGTATACCCGTCCCGTTACGAATGGCCTGTACAACATCGTGAGATGTCATGCCCACAGGCTTATCGACGACCAAAACGCCAGATATTGCGTTTTTCACGTCTTGACTACTCATGTCTCAATTCCTCCTAATTTATCCCTTTCTTGTCCTATTATTACACATTTCCATGTTTTTTTGGTAAAAGTCCCAGCAGCTCTTTTGTCTTATTGAGCACTGTGGGTTGGATTTCTCTTAACGCGCCAGAGATACTTGCTCCGGCTGCAGCAGCGTGCCCACCACCGCCGAAATACGTTGCGACAGGCGAAATGTCCACGCCCAGTTCCAGGGCACGCCAGGATACCTTTACAAGATTGTCGTTTTGTTCGACAAAAATCATACCTACCTTATGGTTTTCGATGGCTGAGATCATGTTGATCAGATCAGCATCATCATTTCCGCCATATCCTGCCGCCTTACGGTCCTCCAATGATAGCACGCTCCATACAATACCATCCGACGATCGCAGTTTGGAAAGACCTGCCCCCCAGTATCGCGCGGCGGAAAACGACCGATGAACAAGTCCACGCATATACACATCAGACATATTCACGCCGGTTGCCATCAAATCCGCCGACTGGCGTAAGGCTTTGGGTGTTATGTTCGAGGTGCGGAAGCCAAGCGTATCGGTGATAATCCCCGTCAGCAGGGCAGCCGCCACCGGCCGGGTGATTTCATAGCCCCAGACCGGCAGAAATTCAGCCAGGATGGAAGCGGTTGCAACAGCCTGTTCTTCGATCAGGTTTATTTTTCCGAAGCGTTCATTGGTGATATGGTGGTCGATGTTGATGTCAGGTTCCCGAAAAGATTGGAATGGTTTCCCTAGTCGCTCAAAATCGGCGCAATCCACACTGATAAATGTGTCGAAATCAGCCTGCGGTTCTTTCCGAACCCGGTCACTGCCCTCCAAATAACGGAAATTAGACGACATCCCATCTACAAGCACCGTCTGGACAGTTTTCCCGGCCATCTCCAGTGCCAGCCCCAGCCCAAGCAGAGACCCAACGGCATCACCATCCGGGCGGACGTGGGAAGCGATCAGTATTTTTTCAGCCTCCCTCAGGCGTTCCTTGATAGCTGCGATGATATCTTCAGACATTCTCGGCTATGCTCCGTTAGACGTCCTTATTTTTCAACTGATCCAGAAGTTTTTCAATATGATCAGCGTTCTCGGGAGTTGGGTCCCAGTGAAAGCGCAAACGCGGAAACGTACGTAATTCGACGCGCTGCGACAACGCGTGACGCATAAATCCGTTGGCACTCTTTAACCCGGCCAGAACTTCCTTTGAGCGTTCCGCCCCTTCCACGGCCGAAACATAAATATCTGCAAAGGCCAGTTCCCTATCTACTTTAACGTCTGTAACATAAATTTGTTCCAGACGCGGATCATTGATCTCTCGAATTAACATTTCCGAGAGTTCCTGGCGGATGCGGTCCGCAATACGTTGAAGTCTAATTCCTGACGGCATAATTCAATAAAAAGGCGGGGAATCCCCGCCTATACAATTCTACGAGGATTCCTCTATAACGTAGCAAACGAGTTCGTCTCCCACTTTGATATCGTGGAAGTTCTTCAGACCGACTCCACATTCGAAACCGGTACGGACTTCGTTCACATTATCTTTTTCGTGTTTGAGTGAGGACATTTCGCCCTCATAAACGAGGTCATCGCCTCGATACATACGTACCTTGGCATTACGACGCAGTTCTCCATCGCGCACTCTGCAGCCAGCGATCTTACCGACCTTCGAGATCGGGAAAACAGCCAACACCTCGGCACGCCCAATTATCCTTTCTTCAAGGACCGGATCGAGCATACCCTTGAGAGCCTTCTCGATATCCTCAGTCAGGCGATAGATGATGTCGTACAAACGGATCGAGATGCCTTCTTTTTCAGCCAAACGACGTGCGGCCACATCTGCTTGTACATTGAACCCGATGACGATGGCCTCAGAGGCGGAGGCTAACATAACATCGTTTTCACCGATGTTACCGGTTTCCGCGTACAGCACATTGATGCTGATTTCGTCTTTGCCCAACTTCTCCACTTCCGACATGATCGGCTCCAGCGAGCCTTGCACATCGGCCTTGATGATCAGGTTGAGTTCTCTGGTTTCTCCTGCCTGATAGGCAGCGAACAGGTCTTCCAGGGAGGTTTTCTTGCTGGCCTGAGCCCTCTGTTTTTGCGCTTCCTGCCGTTCTGCAACGATATCGCGTGCTTCCTTGTCCGAGTCAACAATCCGGAACAAATCGCCAGCCGAGGGTACATCATTCAAGCCCAACATGCCCACAGGTGTAGAGGGTCCCGCTTCATCAACAGGCTCGCCGCGGAAGTCGAACATAGCGCGAATACGCCCGTAGGCGGTGCCCGCAACCACAATGTCCCCGGAGTGAAGCGTTCCGTTCTGGATCAATAAAGTTGCCACCGTACCTTTTGACTTATCCACCTCAGCCTCGATAACCGTCCCAATGACCTTACCGTCAGGGTTGGCGCGGATGTCAGTGTTGTCAGCCACCAGCAAGACAGCCTCCAGCAGATCGTCCAGGCCTTCTTTCTTCTTGGCAGAGACGGGGATAATCATTGTATCGCCGCCCCACTCATCCGGGATAAGTTCTTGATCAGCCAGTTGCTGCTTGACGTTCTCGGGGTTGGCGTTGGCTTTATCCATCTTATTGAGCGCTACCACGATCGGTACGCGCGCCGCTTTGGCGTGTGCGATGGCTTCCTTGGTTTGGGGCATCACACCATCGTCCGCAGCTACCACCAGGATAACGATATCCGCGCCCTGGGCGCCGCGCGCGCGCATGGCTGTGAAAGCCGCATGACCCGGTGTGTCCAGGAAGGAGATCGTGCGTTTCTTCATCTTGACCTGGTATGCGCTGATATGCTGGGTAATGCCGCCCGCCTCGCCCCCCGCCACATTCGTCTCACGGATGGCATCCAACAATGTGGTCTTGCCGTGATCAACATGGCCGAGAATGGTCACCACCGGTGCGCGATCCACAAGTTCCTTTTCGTCCTCGTCTGCGATCAATCGCCGCCAGAGTGGAATCTCGCCAACTTCTTCTTTGACTTCTTCTTCATATACTTCAGGGATAGCATCGAATCCATATTCGGCCACCACAATCGCGGCAGTGTCGAAATCCACTGACTGATTGATGCTGGCCATGACTCCGTTGCTCATCAGTTTTTTGATGACATCAATTGGGCTTTGTTCAATGATTTCTGCCAGGTCGCGAATCACGATACTGGCAGGTAGTTCAAGTTTATTCCCGTTTTCGCTCATAAGCCACCTCCTGGTTTGTTACACATTAACGCTTCGCCCCCCGTTCTGCGAAGCCAGGCCCGGTTTGAGGGGAAAGTGCCAGGTAAGCGAAAATCAAACTTTCACATGGCAGGCGTTCCGTTCACGCTCACTTCACCGGACTCTTCAGGGATCGTTTCCAAATAAGCTTGCAAACGCTCTCGATCTTCAACGGCTAATTCAGTCTTCAACGCGCGCGACAGTGCGCCTTTCAGCCCTCGCTCCCAGCAGGAGCGTCGGTCATGTAAATACGCACCTCTCCCGGCCAGCTTTCCCGTTGGATCCACCTGCACCCCTTCAGGCGAGCGAACGATGCGGATCAACTGTCGTTTCGGCATCACCGTGCGACAGCCCACGCAAGTCCGCTGCGGGATATGTTTTACGCGTTTTGCAGTTTTCTTAGCCACCTTCTCCAATCTATCCTGCTCCCGTTCTAGGGCTTGCGCCTGTCAGGGTAGAGGGTTGGGTAAGTTTTTACCAATCTTCTTCGTAGCCGTCATCATCGCGCTTATGTTTCTTGCGCGCAACAACTTCGCCGAGTTCTTCGTCGTACACCATTTTGACGTGCTTCTTCTTTTTCTTCTTACTCTTCTTTTTCTTGTCCCTGGACTCTTCTTCCTCATCATCGTCTTCGTCACCAGAACGTCCTGTCTGGAACATTTCCTTTAGAGCGAAGAGCTCATCCAGAGAAACATCATCCTTGACCATATCGTCATCTTCAGAGATCTCTTCCTCATCTTTTCTGCGAGGCTTCTTCTCTTTGACTTTTTCTTCGACCGGCGTTTCGGCGACCTCTTCCGCAACCGCTTCAGGCTGGACTTCCTCCTGCGAGGACGCTACAACCTGCTCTTCGGCGACAGGTGTTTCGACCGTCTCTTCAGCTTCTGTCACCTGTTCGGCTGCCGGGGCTTCTTCTAGAGCCGCTTCAGCTTCAACTTCCACCTCAGGTTCAGGTTCTGGCTCCGGTTCGGGTTCGGGGAAGGTCAACTCAGCTATGGACTCTTCGATGTTCTCTATAGACTTGGGACCAATCCCGGCCAGGCCCAGGATTTTATCCTGATCAACTTTCATGGCCAGCATCAAATCACCGACAGTCTCGTATTCAGCTTCGGTCAGGATGTTGAGGATGTGTTCCTTTATCCCGGAATCGTAAATAGACATATCAAATGCTGTTACCGGGATCTCGGATCGGGCAGCCGCTATGCGTTCTTCTTCCTCACGAATGGCTTCTTCCTGGATCTGGATCGTACGGCGTTCGACGCGGTCCACGAATTGGGACAGTTGTGTATACTCTTCCGGCGGGATCGGGCGACCTTCCGCTTTCTTGGTCAGGATGATCTCGATGTTCGGAATTGTCTCAACCACCGAGGGCAACAACTCGGCCAGTTCTGCATCGGTCTGCAACTTGTTGACTGCATCACCGGCAGCTTCCACCAACGACTTGATGTCGATGCGCCAGCCGGTCAGCTTGGCAGCCAGACGAGCGTTCTGTCCATCGCGTCCGATCGCCAGACTGAGCTGGTCCTCCTGTACAACGACGGTCGCTGTCCGCCCCGTATCGGGCGTCTCAGACAGATACACACCCGTGACACGCGCCGGGCTGATTGCTTTGGAAATGTAAACCACGGGATCGGGGTCCCATTGGATGATATCTATCTTCTCGTCGTGCAGTTCCTTGACGATGGCCTGAATGCGGACACCTTTGATGCCCACACAAGCGCCTACCGGATCGACACCGGGTTGGGTCGCCATGACAGCCACCTTGGCCCGCTGCCCCGGTTCACGCGAAATAGCGCGCACTTCAACGATGCCATGATAAATCTCAGGAACCTCGTTCTCCAACAAGCGGCGCAAAAAATTGCGATGTGAGCGCGAAAGGATGATTTGCGGCCCACGTGGTCCATCTTTTACTTCCAGCACCACGGCGCGGACGCGGTCGTGCAGGCGAAAACGTTCACGGGGGATACGCTGGTTAGCAGGCATGATGCCTTCGGCCTTCATGTCCAGGCCAACCGTGGTCGAGTGAGCATTGCTGGCCTGTACCACGCCGCTGACGATTTCGCCCGATTGCTTGTCGAAGTATTCCATCTGCGCCGCTCGTTCGGCCTCACGGATACGCTGCTGAATGACCTGCCGCGCGGTCTGCGCGGCAACGCGGCCGAAATCAGCGGGGGTGGTCTCGACGATGGCCATGTCACCAAGTTCAACGTCCGGATCGAAGCGTTTGGCTTCCTCCAGAAGAACCTCGGTGCGCTCGTCTACAACGTCTTCTACCACTTCCTTTTCAGCGTAGATGAGTACCTGTCCAGAATCGGGGTCGATTCTAGATTCCACATGCTGCGCACTGGACGCGTTGACAGCCCGCCGGTAGGCCGAAACCATGGCAGACTCAATCGCTCCAAGGATGATCTCCTTGGGCAATTGTTTATCTTCCAGTACTTCATTAAAAGCCAGGGCGAATTCGCTCTTCGTCATGCTATTCTTACTCCATAATGTACTTTACAAACAGAAAAGTGGGGGTTGCCCACTTTTCGACGCTTGCGGTATCGATACTTCTTACGTTTGAAATTCTAGCACAGCTACGATAAACCTGCAAGGTTTTTGACTCCTCCTGGTATGTACCACAGATAAATACGGATAAACATTTTCCTTTCCATAAACGCCAAACAAACTGTTTATCCCAGATCACAGGTTCATCTGTGTGCATCCGTGCTTGATATTTTTGACTCATCCAGAAGGTATAATCCCACCCATGACTGAACGGGATATGGATAAAGCCGCCCTGCGCGGAGAACCTTCATACGTCTGGCGAGCGGGACAGCAGCGCAGGTTGGAAATGATTTTGGAGGCCGCAGAAGAGCGTATTCAAGGCAAAGTACTGGAGAACGGCTGCGGGGTGGGCATGTACGTAGAACACATGCTCCCTTACGACGGTCGTATTACCGGACTGGAATATGACTTCGAGCGCGCTGCCGAAGCCCGGACCCGTTCTCCCAACATTCTCAACGCTGCCGGAGAATCCCTGCCGCTTCCTTCCGGGACCTTCGACCTGATCCTGAGCCACGAAGTGCTCGAACACGTCCAGGATGATGCCCAGGCCGTGCGAGAGATGGTACGCGTGCTTCGCCCTGGAGGGCGCATTGTGCTCTTCGTCCCCAACCGCGGTTATCCCTTCGAGACACACGGGATTTACTGGAAGGGAAGCTATAGATTCGGCAATATGCCCATTGTCAATTACTTGCCGCGCAGATGGCGAGACAAGCTAGCCCCCCACGTAAGAATATATTCTCGGAGTGACCTTGAAAAGCTATTCGACAATCTACCAATCAAGATCACCAAACGCACGGTCATCTTCGGCGCGTATGACAATATCATCGCGCGTTTCGGCGCGTTTGGGATTTTCTTGCGGGGGATATTGCAATTCCTGGAAAAGTCGCCCTTGAAAGGGCTGGGGCTGTCACATTTCTGGGTGGTGGAAAAGCTCTAGAACATCTATGAATTCTGAAGATTTAAAAGATAAACTTATTGCTTTCACAGCCAAACGATATCAGGTTCAGTCAGATAAAGACCTAAACGATTATATTTTCTCCAATTACCTGTTCCATTCTTATGACCCGGCCCTGATTGAGTTTGTTTTCAAGAATCGAAGGGAAATTAACGACTTATTCTCGGACGATAATCAATTACAAGAACTCATTGACTTCTGTAATCGTTCGACAAAGCAATACACTTATAAACGCAACCAATACATCAATTATCCGCACCAATACGAAACGCTTCTGCAAGCGGAATATCAAAGCTTTTTCGCCCAGATCAAATCTTTACTGGAAACATCCGAAACTCCAGAGAAGATTGCTGATGATTTCGGAAAAATCCTGAGCGATCACCATACACGCTTGCGCCTGATCCTAGCTTCATACTGCATTTCTTATGGGGGTGAGCCTTTATCGGAAAACGCCTTGCTGCAAAGCGTACCTTGCGAAGAATATTCGGCCCCTTTGCAGCTGAAAATTCTCAACATTGACATCGACCAACTAAGCGAACCGATCCTGGATGTTGGCTGCGGTTCAGACGGAAAACTGGTCCATTATCTGCGCCGAAAGGGGTTGGGGGCTTTTGGTATGGACCGGCTGGCACCGGCCGGTCCTGAATTCATCCAAAAAGATTGGTTCGATTTCGCTCCCGGTCAAACCTGGGGCACGGTCATCGCACATCAGTTTATTTCCACACACTTCATCTATAACCACCTGAACAATCCCATGATGGCGAAACAATATGCCAGGCTCTTTATGACCCTGCTGTCAGCATTAGGCGTCCATGGGAGTTTATATTACGCACCAGGCGTCCCTTTCTTCGAGGGAGAACTGGCAGAAATCGAAGAATACGTTGTCTCCAAAACGCATCTGGCCATCGACACGTTCGGGATTGGGGAAATTGCTTACGCTACGCGGATTCAGCGCGTAGCGAGTTAATGCATCGGTTCTCTGAAATCATAAATCCCATCGCGAAATGCCCAGTGGCTGCTACACGAGGGACATTTGAGATGATCCATTTGATCTTCCATAGGTGAATCCCCACATTCCGGACATTTGAACCATTGGAACACTTCATCCGGGATAGCACCGCTGCTCTCCCCACTCAAGCTGGCCCTCACAAAAACACTGGGCGTCAACTGCCAGTACGGACCGGTCCATTGGGCCAGCGAATCGAGCGCTACCAGGATGCCGGTCGGAACCAGACGTTTCAACAGCCTCATGCGGAAGTGCGAGACGGTCAAGATCTGATCGATGTGAAAGCCGATCTCTCCCAGCCACTCCCGCACGGTTTTGGGATGGAAATCGAAATTCAATTCCACAAACTCGACCGGTTCTGGTGTAAAGGGACTCCATTCCTGTTTCCCAAACCAGTAACGCAGCATGGCTTTGAGATTGAGTTTACTGGCAAATTCCAGGATGAAGGTTCCGCCAGGTTCTAATACTCTATGCACTTGCGTCAGCGCTTTGGGCGCATCCGCCATGTGATGCAATGTGCGGATCATGGTCGCGCCATCGAACAGGCCGTCCACAAAAGGCAGACGGTACACATCCGCTGCAACGAAAATATAGCGTTCAGAATCCCCCAACCGTTCCTGCGCCTGTTCCAATTGAGTGGTGGAATAATCCAGCAAGACAACGCGTTCATAGCCAGCGTAACGTGACGTGTTGCGTCCCGCGCCAGCCCCAAGTTCGAGCATGAGCTGTCCACTCTCGGGGAGCAAACGTTTCAGGGCGATGGCTTCGGTACGGTCTTCGTATTCGCGGCCGCCCTGATCCCAGAATGATTTCTGGTAATCGGAGCCTTCATAATCACAAACGGGAGGGGTATTTTTCGTTTCCATAAATAAAAAGAGTCGGGCAATTGTACCCGACTCTTTTCCAAGCAAGAGAATTTAATCTGCTTCTAACGTTTTTTGTGGTCATCATTTTGCACCTGCAATTGAAGTAGAAATGAGCATGTTGTGAAGCCAATTGTCATGATATACAAAGCCATTGAGCTTGTGAGCAGGTGACTTGAACTTTTTTCGGATATTGGCTCTTGGGCAATACTCCCAAAAGCTATGAAAAATTGCCCACGCTCGGACAGCCTTCTCAGCAGAAGCCAAATGCCCGTGAAAAGATTGTGTATGAAAAAGCCATCGATCCATGGGTTGCATGTGTCGGTCGATCATGTTGCTGGTTCTGTAAGCCGTTGGATGGTCAAATGTCAGCACAAAGAAATCTGCTTTGGCACACAGCTTCTGAACAGATTGCAAGGCTGAACCGGTACCTTGCAGCTTTTCTTCTGCCCAATTTTCCAAGGCTGCAATTCTGGCGAGAAAAGAAGTTGCATCAATGGCTTTGTAGGCATCCCAGACTTGTTGCGCAATTTCGGGATAAATCTCCTTGAAACGTTTCTTGCAGCAATTCCTGATCTTAAGAAAGGCATGTAGAAAACATTGAATGATCGCAATCAACGGGAAGAGATTGAGCCAAGCCTTTTGGGTAGCTGCCCAACCGTCGACATTCACGCTCTCCGGCTCATATTCAGGGTTTAGATGATGAGCTTCCTCCTGAAAAT
>JASFRG010000111.1:0-16648 GCA_050115035.1 Anaerolineales bacterium
ATGGGATAACGCATGAAGGGCATCTCGACGACGTCCATCAGCACGCTCAGATCCTCGCCGGTCACAGTCAGCGTTGACTGGCCGGGATCGTTGCTGGGCGCTAATTCCTGGCGCGTGATGATGCCGTCCATCAGTACGTTCGGCATACCTCTCAGGGTAACCACGATGATGACGCGCGTAATGATCGGATCGAAGTAACCGGCTGGCAGCATGGTGGTCCATAACGGGGAATTTTTGCTGACGCTCAGCGTCAGCTGGAAACCGCTGCGTTCTTTATCACTATTGACTTGCACACTGGTCAACGCGTCGATCACCGGTTTGGGCGCGGGCACAGGCACGGCCGGGCCGATCATCAGCGTGAGATTGATTCCCTTAAGCATTCGGCGTCCCAGGGATGCCTTCCGGCAGCGTGATGCGCAGGCGCCTGCCAATCGTTTCGGTCAGTTCGTCCGGGCGCATGGCGGTATTCGCGTCGCTCACGCGCCAGAACTGTTCCGGATCGCCGAGATACTGCGCGGTGATGTTGTCCA
Organism: Anaerolineales bacterium; assembly: GCA_050115035.1. Taxonomy (GTDB): domain Bacteria; phylum Chloroflexota; class Anaerolineae; order Anaerolineales; family Villigracilaceae; genus JAABUE01. The sequence continues at coordinate 531 of JASFRG010000111.1, forward strand.
GTCGCTCATCCTCGGTGACCACATGCTCCTGTAACAGAGAAAAACGTTCCGGTGAGGGCAAGAATCGCCGCCGCACATAAATGATTACTTTCCTGTCAGCGGTTTCAAAGGTCGCCGTTTCAATATCGTGATAACGGCTGGTGGGCGGGAAGGGACTGGTCTTCAAGTCACTTCGGTCCAGCATCGAACGTAAGGTTTCATTCGGATCGGTCATGGGATGCCCTTGATACCCAGGGTGCTCAACTTGCCTGTCTCATTCCGTCTGGCAAATTGTTCTTTTTGTTTCAGATAATTCATAAACAGGTTGCCTCCTTTATGGTCAAATCCCAGATCATCCACGCTCAACACGCGCATCCCCAGGCTTACTTTGGCGCGGATCGGGTTGAGCGCAACATCGAACGCATCTTCGGTGATGCTGAACTCGGTCAGCCGTACGGGCAGGATGCGCGACTCGCCGAAGATGAATAGCGTGAGCGGCGCTTCCATCGGCGCGATCTCGAGTGTGCCCGCCTGTGCCAGGCTGTTATTAGATTCCAATTTGGCACTGGTCGGGTAGATGAGCGTCTCGAGCGCTGCCAATTGCGGGTGAAGGCCAGGCTGCGTGGTTTTTGCATCAAATATGGCTACGCTCGATTGATCGACCAGGTCGATCTCCGCATCCAGTTTGATGGTCTCGACCGGCGGGCCCTTGAGCCGTAAAGCTTCGGAGCGATCTCCGCTTTCCGCGCCGACGCCCTTCACCTGCAGGGTGCGTGTGAGCGTATCAGGGTTGTATTGCAATGCGATGATACGCAAGACCTTTGAGGAGTTCGGATCGATCAGGACAATTCCGCCTTTGCGCAGGATCGGAGAGCTTGGGAAGGTGGTCATAATTCGAATCTATTCTCAGTAGGTAATGGCCAGGCCCCATTTAGCGAGGATGCCCACATCCTGCTGCGCCAAATCCATCACTTTCAAGCGCCAGTCTCCCTCGGCTGAGCTGCCCACAATCGACTCGAACAGGTCGGGCTCGGCGCTGGAGCGAAAACTTTTGATAATATCATCCTGACTGCCTCCTGTTCTGTTTTCCAACATGATCTCCTCTCCGTTCGGAGACATGAGGATCACTCGCAAGTCTCCGCGCCAGGTGTGTCTGATTTCCAGGTTGATTTCGATTTCCTTGATAGCGACGTCCAGGGGAAAGGGAATGGTATCTTCGACCTCGCCAAAGTCGGGGATGGGTCTGTTTACACGGTGCTCCATCAAGAGCACCTCCGGCAAACGGTCCTCGCTATCCCCGGAAGCCAGCGCGACAGCCAGGTGCGCATTAATGCGACCGTGGCCGTACCAGGGCGAGTGCCCATTCACGTACTGGCCGCCTGCCTGGTCGATCTTGTCAGCCGTATCCATCATGATCTGTTTGACCTCGGCAGAAGTCAACCCGGGGTTGACCGACAGGATCAGGGCGGCCAGGCCGGCAGCTAATGGTGTTGCGCTGGATGTGCCACCAAAGGAGAAAGTGTAGTCACTGGAAGAATACCCGTTCGTACCGCGTCTGTCGGTGGTTACGATGCCCCTGCCCGGGCTGCCGTTCGAGGGCGCGCTGATCGTTATCTCCGGGCCAAAGTTGCTGTAGCTGGAACGTTTGTCCTGGCTGTTGGAGGCGGCCACAGCGATCACATCCGGATGGAGCGCAAATCCCTGGACGGAGATGATGCCGTCCTTGACGCCATCCAAAGGGCGGTTTTCGTTTCCTGCCGCAAATAAGATCACGCACCCCTTCCCGTTCCCGCGTCCCTGAGTGGCAGCGTTATGCATGATGGCATGCATCTTTGTCGATAGAGGGAAGTTCCAGGCGCCCGCCGACCAGCTACAACTGACCACATCGGCCTGTTTGTCCATCGCATACTGGAATAGGTTCTTGATGGTATTATCCGAAATCCAGCCGGAGGTGCGCACCGGCATGAACGCGCATCGGGGGGCCAATCCAAGCACCCCGGTTCCGTTTTCTTCGGCGACGGCCACACCCGCGCAGGCCGTCCCATGGTTGTCTTCCGCAAAAGCTGGATTGGGATCGAAATCATCCTGGCCAAAGTCCCTGGGAGAAACGAGCTTACCCGGAGCGTTAAAATCAGGATGCCCCAGATCGAAACCATCGTCCATGACGCAAACGACGATATCGCGCGAGCCTCTCGTATATTCCCAGGCCTCCTCGGCCTTAACGTCCGCCCCGGCGATCAGGCCGATCTTGTCGCCCCGATTTTTCAGGTGCCACTGTTCCCGGTAGAGGGTGTCGGTAGGCACATGTTTGAGGGAGATCTGGAAGCTCAAGTCAGGTTCTGCTGTTTCGATCTCCTGGCGCTCTTGCAGCTTGGCGGCGATCTTCAAGGGATTTTCTGTGGAGGCCTCGGTCAACCGCACGGTGTACCCGTGGGGGAGAAAATCCAGGTCTTCCAACACTTCCAGGCCAAACTCAGCCAGGATCGCCTCCCGCCTTTCCGCATCCACATCCGCTTTGAACTGCAGGGTGATAGTCCCGGTGGGGATCACCGCGCCGCCGGGTGTATCGTCCAGGGAATATACATGGCTGACCACATCGCTGGCCGGGGCTTCTCGCAGATCGTCTACGGTCTCTTCCAGCATGCCTGCTTCTGCAACGGAAAAGATCTCCATGTTTTCCGGAGCCGCATAATCCACATGCTTGACGGGCGCCTTCGTGCGACCTAAGGCAGCTTCAAGGGCTGTCTCATTCGAAGCGCGACCCTGTTTCAGCCGTACCGCAAAATGGGCCGGTGCCTTCTTGAGGGTAACTTCACGCCCGCCTCTTTTCAGTTTGATCTCATCCATCGTCCATCTCCATTCCTATCATGTTTCCAGATTTATTACCTTCTAGTACGTTCGTTTTACATAGCTCCAAATGTATAAAATTCACTTGGCAGGTTGGTCAGGCAAAAGACTTCGTTCTGATCGCCATTTTCGTCGCCCATGTAGCGCGCCTCCGATCGACGTGTCATCGTGTCCCGGTTATATTGGAAGACGATCACGCTAGCCAGCGGGTTGACCGGGTCGGTACCAACCAGCGCACCCTTGAGCAGGCGGGGAGGGCCTGGGGATGTAGTCATAGGTTATATCCTTCCAATAATTATTTTGGCATAATTATTGACTAGTCTTTCCGGCTTTAATCACCACCCTGTGAAGCTGCCGTGGGTGTGGTTGAGTCCTTGAGCATTGAGATTGGCGTTCCTGGCCGGCGTGTTGTGCGTGTGCCGCGCCGGCTGGTAGTGGGTTATGATGGCCTGTTCTTGCGCGTTCGCGTTGGCGTGGTGGCCGGCGGCGGTCGTTGCACTCTGGAGGTCGCCCGGGACGTGTCCGGGCTGGTTGATGTGCGAATCGAGGATAAGGGCCACTCCGAACTCCGAGTTCACCAGGGTGTTGAGGGCGACCGGTCCCACGGTGGGGACGTTGATGGTCGGCACCTCCCTAAGGATCCGGTCGAGTCTCGACGCCGCCTCCAGAAGTTGGGTCACGCTGAACTCCGGTGAGGCGACCGCAGCCTCCCGGAAACGCGCCGCCCAGTCCGTGAGGAAGGTATAGGCGCCAGCGCCCCCGGCGCCGCCGAAAAAGGTGAGGATCTGGTTCCAAGTGGCGAGTGGCACACGGTTGCCGTTCGGCTGGACTTGCACGAACCGGAAACGGGGATTGTTGTGAGGATCGACCCCGTGTGGCTCCACGTCGAGACCGTAGACCCCAAAGTAAAGCATGAAGAGGTCCGGGGAGACAGTCTTGAACCGATGAATAAGGGCGGGCAGCTCGATCTCCACATGGGCCGACGACTGTTGCAGGCCAGCCGAGACAACGCCCCGGTCGCGCAGCCTGATGGCGTCCAGGAAGCCCTCGTTCACCGAGATGGCCGAGACCAAGGCAAGGCGAGCGGCGAGCACCGGGTCATTGGTGGGATTGAGGAGCGCCCCGTTGTTCTGGATGAATTGCGCCGGGGACATGCGTCCGCCGTAGGCGGGTCCGGTATAGGATGTTCCGCCGATCACTGAGACCCCTACTACGCCCGCCAGGATGTCGCGTCCCAGCACCATCCTGTGTCTCCCGCCGGCGGGGTCCTGGGCGGCAACGTGCTGCCATGCGCCTACGCCGCCCGGCCGGTTGGCCAGTTGCTGCGCGGTCTCTGGGAGTTCTCTGGGCGTGGTGGCAGTCTGGCCAGCGCCCAAACCCAGGGCGTTCTGCAGCATGAGGTTCGCGCGCTGCAGCTCGCTCTGCTGGCTGGCCAAGGCCGACGCCGGAGGGTTGGTGAGCGCCATCTGGAGACGCCTGAGGATCGCATTGCCCGCGGTCAACCCGGCTAGAAGCCGCGCCTGGTGGTTGACCGCGCTATTCATGAAGGCTAGGGCTACGTCGAAGGCTTGAGCCCCAAGCCTCTCGAAGACCTTGAAGAAGAAGAAAACCGCCTCGAAGGGATTCCTCAGCACCCGTGCCCAGAGGGCTATGCCCCGTGACAGGGCGTCGTTGTTCTGGATCAAAAAGTCTGTAACCTCCTGGGCCAGGGCTGCAGGATCGGGCTGGGCGAGATGCCCTGGGCGTTGGGTGAGGAGGGGCTGCCAGGCTGGGTCGAAAGACTGGGCCCAGAGGCGCACCAGATCCGAATTCACGATCCATTCACCGTTGGCAACGTCGATCTCGATGGGCAGAGGGACCCGCAGGCCGTCGACGAACCGCGTCATGGCAGGCACCGGAAGAAAGAACTGGCTGTAGACCAGAAGCGCCTGGGCCAGCTCGTCCTCGGTCGGTGCCGCGGGACCAGCCTGCCCGTTGGGGCCACCCGAGGTAGCCGCCACCACAAAGTAAGGCCAGATCGTCTGGGCGATCCCCTGGAGGGTGGACCCGGGGCCAATGATCGCCGAGACCCTGGGACGAAGCTGGCTATCGTGGACCAGACCGCCCTGCAGGTGGGCCAACGTGTCGCTCCGCACCCGAACCGGAGGAGTGGAGGGGTGGAGCAGGATGTTTCGGGTGGAATCGGCGGTAGCCCAGCCCTGACGTTGGAGCCGTGGCCCCATCCCAGTTTGCTGCAGTACGTGTGCCAGCTCGTGCGCGAGCAACTGCCTCCTAGCTGCCATGTCGGAGGGTAATTGACTATAATCGAAGACAATATCTCTTCCCACCGTATAAGCAACTGCATTCACTGCTCGCGCTGACTTGGCAGCTTTCTCATTGGTATGAATCTGAACTCTGCTAAAATCATATCTAGTACTAGTGGGCATAGCTTGTCGGCTCATTACATGCTGAGCCATTAAGTCAGCATCTTGTTCATAATAATCTCGCGGTGCACCAATGGTTAAGCGCGCAGGCGTCGGAAGAGTTTCATTCGCATGCGTTCGTATGTGGCTAAAGTCATACCCAAATCTCGGTTCCATGAAAGCGCGCGTCGCTGGGTCCAGTGGCTTGCCAGGAGAGCGTAACACTTCATGCACGATAGGCGGGACTTCCCTTACAGGTAAAGAATTCACTGCCGCGCGTTGCAACATACCTTGGCGTTTCTTTATGCACTCTTCGCATTCCTGTGTAGACGTACAGCGTTGCAACAAGCCGTGTGCCACCGGGGAAATCGTCGGTTTGGTTATAGATTGTGTTTGCACTGCGGTTTGTGCGCTCATCGTTTATCACCAATTCCATCGTACACCGATTGTGCGATCTGGTTTCCCTCTTGAGCGAGGGTATTGTCTACCGATAATTGAATTGCATTGGCATGCAAGCTTGGCACTGCCATGCCGGATTGCAAACCTAGAGTCAAGTCACTTTCGGTAAAGAGGCGAGTCAACTTGGCTTCCACGGCAGCTTGAATCTGCGGAGCCTGACTCCTTTCAATCGGCAATCCATCCAAAACAAATCGGTCGATGTACAGGTTGATATTCATCATAAACTCTAGCGGAGGTCCGCCTCACTGATCGGCTTATTCAGCTTGTGAGATTCTGTCCGCGTTGTTGATAAGACGACAGGTTTGGACATAGACTTGACTGATATCACGTGTATTGCATGTCTACCACTCATTGCGTAGCACCTCCCTGAGGAGTGAAAACTCGAAGTTGGGGAGTCGTCCCTGCTCTCCAACGACTCCAAAACTCCTTAATGGCATCTGTGCTCAGTGTGTATCTGGATCCCTGGACACGACAGGTACCACGATTGATTCCGGCATAGGAAGTCCGTCCAGTCCAAGCCCGTACAGGGTGGCTAGCCTGATTAGCAAAGGATTGAGCAATGTTACCCTGGCGAGTAGTTGTACCAGTGTTGCAGGAATTGAATTCAATGGTGGCGTTGGGGGTAAACTTGTTGGGGCTTACACGTGCAACATCTTGTAGATTTAGGCCATAATCTGGCATACCTGCATCGGTCCAGCCGTATCGCAAGGCAACTAAACCAGGTACGCCATGACTATAAACTACTAAACGACCAATGCTGCGGTCGGGCATAGAATTGATCCACCCTACTAAGTTCTTAGATGGAGTTATCCAACCGTAACCTCCAGCTGGGGCCTGATCGGTAATAAAAGTAGGGTTGGTTCCATAAATCATCTCATATCCAGAATGTTCCACTAACCAGATAGTATTTGCATCATTGGAATGGCATAAGGCGGCATTGACAAACTGAAATCCATATGCCTGATCGGGGGAGGGTGATCCAATCACGATAATAGTTTTAGGTTGAATCTGCGCGGGCGGTGCAGTGATGGTGATGACCGCACTGCGACGGTCTTCGCGCCCGCCCGGCGTGGCGCCGTGGGAGTACAGCGTTATCGAGCCTGCAACTCCTTCGCGTAACAATGTCTGTGCCACGGCCTGCGCGCGTGCGCACGACAGTTCCTCGTTGAAGCCAGGGTCGCCTTCCTCGCTGGCAAAGCCGTCAACATCCACTCGGTCCAGCGGTCCGATAGTAGCGGCCACGCGGCGCAACCGCGCCTCCTCACCCGGCCGGAAATCATCGCATTTCCGCTCGAACAGGAAGATACGGTCGCTGCTGCCGCCGAAGTCGGTGATATCGCCACCCCGGCCGGTACAGCCGCTAACGCTACCGATTTCGCGCGGACCACAGGCTCGCTGCACTGAAGGCTTCACAGTCGCCAGTGAGGCAGTTGAAACTGGCAAATTAGCTACAATTCGCCCAGAAATATTATCTGCCTCCCGCTCGTCGCGATTATCTATGAAACTGATGGCCAGTTTGTGTTGTATTGTATTATTACTTTTTCCCTGCTGTACTACATGTGTCAGCTCGTGGGCCAGCAACCGCTGCCCAGTACTCTTTCTCGGGTCATACTGTCCCGCTCCAAACACGACATCTTGCCCTACTGTATACGCCAGTGCATTCACTGCTTGCGTAGATTTTGCCGCTTTCACATCGGTATGAACGCGCACACCACTAAAATCATGCCCAAAGCGCGGCTCCATGAAAGCGCGTGTTTTTCCATCCAGTGGCCGCCCCGGTGAGCGCAACACTTCATGCACAATAGGCGGCACTTCACTTACGGGAAAGGAATCAACCGCTGCGCGTTGCAACAAGCCATGGGTGACCTGGGCATCCGTGGGTTTTGTTGTTTGTGTTTGAACGGTCGCTTGTACACTCATCGTTTATTGCCAATTCCACTGTACACAGATTGGGCGATCTGCTTTCCTATTTGGGTGGGGTTTTCGTCACTAGCCATCTGAAATTCGTTTCCATGAGCGAAAGCCATTGCGCCACCTGCCGCCAAACCTGATTGCAAGCCGCCCTCTATAAGCAGGCGTGTCAGTTCCGCTGTCACCCCTGCTTGAAGGGCAGGGCGTTCGTGATGTGGAACGTCAATTCCGTCTAAAATCAGTCTCTCAATATGTAAGTCAATGTTCATCGCTGGATACTTTCTACCGGTAATGGTTCGGGCCTTACAGGCTCCTGCCACCGCAACAAGCCTTCATTCACAGGCTGACCCATCTTGCGCAGCTCGGAGCGGGCGGCCGCCAACACCAGGGGCATGCTGACCGGCGCGCTCGCTTTGGCCGCCAGGAAAGCCGCGCTCAGAGCAATGTTGTGGATATTGCCGCCGGTCAGGTTCAGGCGGGCCAGGTGGGCGAAATCCAACCCGCTAACCGGCGTTTGCTGGGGGAAGACCTGCCGCCAGATGCGCGCGCGATCCTCTTTGCTGGGGAAGGGGAAGTTGACGCTGAAGCGCAATCGACGCAAAAAGGCGTGATCCAGCGCGCTCTTCATGTTGGTCGCCAGGATTGCCAGCCCGCGATAGGCTTCCATGCGTTGCAATAGATAGTTGATCTCGATATTCGCGTACCGGTCATGGCTGTCCTTGACCTGGCTGCGTTTACCAAATAGCGCATCGGCCTCGTCGAAGAACAGGATCGCACCGCCGTCCTCGGCCGCATCGAACAGGCGGCGCAGATTCTTCTCGGTCTCGCCGATATACTTGCTGACCACGGCGGACAGGTCGATGCGGTACAGATTTAGGCGCAGGTCGTTGGCGATGACCTCGGCAGCCATGGTCTTGCCGGTGCCGCTCTCGCCGGCGAACAGGGCGCTGATGCCCAATCCACGGTTCATCTTTTCCCGGAAGCCCCACTCGTCGTACACTTTGCTGCGCTGCTCGACCTGGTCGGCGATCTGGCGCAACAGGTTCATTTCATTGTCCGGCAGGACGATGTCGTCCCAGGTGGCGATGGGTTCGATGCGCTGGGCCAGCACGTCCAGGCGGGGACGGGTGCGCGCCAGGCAAGCGCTCCACACCCGCTCGAGCTGGGAACGCTTCCCGTTCGAAGATGCGGCGGGTACCGTGCGGGCTACTCCCTGAATGGCGGGCAGGTTCAGGTTGAACTGGCCGGTCAGTTTGGCGGGCAGGTCAGCGGTCTGGGGACCCAGGATCGCTGTCCAGGCGGCGCGCTGCTCGGCGGGGGTGGGCTTTTCCACATCCAAAACCACACTTTTCGAGCCCAGGCCCGGCCAGACCTCGCGCGTACTTAAGAAAAAGATCCCCTGGCTGCGCGTGAGGAAGCGTTGTAAGGGTGGGACTTCACGTCCCTTTTCTGTTTCCGCGCGTTCCTCGACCTCCTGCGCATCCAGGTAGAGCGCGATGGGCAGCAAGCTGCTTTCTCGCTCCCACAGACGCGCCAGGGTTTCCAGTTCCCCGGCTTGCGCGGGCAAGGACTCGGCGGGCAGGCGGAAGAGAGTCAGACCGAGGCTCCCCGCAGCGTGCCCGGCAACCAGTTGTTTGCTGACCGTGTCCGCGCCCACCAGTTGGATCAAAGGTGGCCTGGTAGCACTTAGTTGCAAAGACTGGGCCGCCATCTGAGCCAGCGCTGCCTGTGAGGGCGGCAATGTAGGCGGTTTGCTCGAACCGTCACCGGCGTCTGCAGGGTTGCCCTGGGTAGCCTCGAAGGGGGCATCGAACGGGATCAGCAACGGGGTCAGCCGGTCGTCCAGGTAGTTCAGTCCTTTCAGGTAGTTGACGATGCGTTCGTCGGCGCGAATCGGGCTGGTGGTGAGCGGTTGCGCGCCGGGCTGGTTGATCTCGATCAGCCGCCAGTGACGCAGGGGCCGCTCCGGGGAAAGCGCATCCCAGGCCGGGTCGTCGAAGAGGGCCATCCCCAGGGCAAAGGTCGGGTACGAGCGGTTCGGATCGCCTTGCGCCTGGGCGCATAAGCCGGCGATGCGGGTGTCCAATTCGACCGCCGCGCACAGCAATAACAACTCCTGCTCGAAACGGGATAGCCCTAAACGCTGGGCCAGGATGAGCAGCGCAGGCGGGGGCTCCATCGCTTCCGCCTTTGCCATGGCTGCTGCAGCCCGCTTAACATCTTTGTCATCGGAGGCTCCCGAACCCCTCTCCCTGGTGCCCCGCTGGAACCATTTGTTGCCCTGCGTGGATAGAGTCTCCTGCGTGTCGCCCTGTCGTTCCAGACGCAGCCGCACCCAGGCCACCCCGGCTGCTAAATATTCATCGTTGGCCGTCTGCCAGGTTTCCTGATCATTCATGGCGTAATCGTCACCGTTTGATCCGCCGCAAATTGAGGCGGAATCGCTGTGAAATCGACCGGCAGGCTGTCCACACCGTCCACCCGCAGGCGCAGAACGTATTCTCCGGGGAGAGCGTTCTCAACGATAAACGCCAGGGTGGAGGGGGCGGTTGGGTCGGCCGGAGTGTCCACGTTCTCAGCTTTAACCGGTACCTCCCGGTCGCCGAACAATAAAGATGCGTGCTGCCCGCTCCGAACCTGAGGGATACATTCCAGTTTCACGGTAAGGTCCCCTTGCGGCGCTGTATTTCCCAGTGGTGCCGTGATGGTGATCTGTGGGGCGAGCGCAAAGGGGAGCGCGTTGGTGGTCCAGTACGGGAGCGGAGGGCGTTCGACAACCAGGGAGAGGGTGTATATCCCGGCAGGGAACTTCGAGGGGACATCCGGGTCGGCATTCGTGTCCGGCAGGTCGATCTGTAACTGGCTCGAAGTTCGGCCGGGCAAAGGCGGCAACTCGATGGGGTCGTCCAGCAGGTTGTGGCGCAGCCGTGCGGTCAGACCTTCGCCCTCCAGGTTTTCTCCGAGGACGCTCAACGTATCTCCCAGTTCTGCTACAGGCTTGTGGTCCGGTGGATGTATTTCGCGCAACGAAGGGGAGAGAGAAGCCAGCACAAAGGCCCCCCGGTCCTCGACCCCACGCCTCAGCACCGGCAGGGGGGTTCGCTGCGGGCGCGAGCTTTCGATTAGCACGACCGACACTTCATAGGCGGCCGACAGTCGATATTCCGTCTGGAACCCGCTCCATAACTTCGACATCTCGTCCAGTGATAGAGGTTGGGGATTGATCCGTACGTTCTCTACCTGGTCATACGCGTGCCGTTGCAGGTCATCCGGAGGCAGGACACTGTTGATCGCCTCCATGTCCAGGAGTGGGTGATCGTGTAAAACGCTCATGGCCTTTCCCAGAAGCCGGTGACTTCCCAACAGCCGGTTGGAATCCGTGGTTGTATCCACGTTATCATCGGTCTCACCATAGAAGGCTGTAATCATATAGTAGAGCGACAGCGCCAGGGGAGGGTAGCCCGTTTCGCCAGGTCTGACCCGCCAGGGGATGTCCCTGTTGCGCCAGGCCGCGTCAGGTATCGTATGATACAGAAAGAGATTGACCTGGTTGCCATTTTCCCCCTCGCGTGCCCGATCCAGTGGGCGTGTCGTGACCGTAGTACCGGAAGTGTTCGCATTGATACCAAGGTCAAGCAAGTCCCGCAATGTGGTGGTAACGGCGGCAATCGCGAGCGAATCACTCATCGCCGGCTCTCCTGGGCGCGCTGGTGCAGGTATTCGTCCAGGCTCATGACCGGCGTGCGGTTAGGCTGCTCTTTTTTTAGGGGGCTGGGAGGCGGGGTGGCCCGCACTTCGACTCTTCCGATGGTCACGTGGATCGTCGGCATAGCATTTGGCATCTCGGCTGGTCTAGCCAAATCCTGCGAAGGTGGTTCCTCATAGGGTTTGACTAGCGGTTGGATAACAAACGGTGTTGAGGCTAGTGGTATGAGGTCGCCGGGTCTAGAAGCAGTGGGTTGGGGGAAAGAGCGCTCTTCACGCTCGACAGCAAGTGGCGGGGTTACCGCCACGGGATGACCATCTTCCAAATCTGTAAAGGGTGCGCGAATAGAAGATACAACCGTGTGGGGAAGGATTGGTTTGAGCCCCGGGCGGGATTTTCGCTCCTTGGGAGGAGAAACCGGGTCTTCATTTGTCTCGCCCCTTATCGTTTCAGTTGTCCCTGATGAGATAGCATCGTGCTCACCTCCCCCCTGCCTGATGACAGGTTCGAATGAGGGATCTATGTCCTCCGTAGGCATCACAAGCAATGATCTCAGGGGTTGAGCCATCGATCGGTCACGAGGCGGCTTTGCCATCGAGCTGGATCGAGGTGCCGATATAGGGGCAGATTGGGATGTCGGTAGATCGCGCGGAAACACTTGTTCTTCCATTTGAGTGGGTGTGGGTAAAGGAGAATTAAGCGTCTCTAACGATTCGTTTTCCTCGTTAATGATAGATCGAGGCGATAGAGAATGTTGTTCTGGCGGATCGTGTGCAGGTAAGGGTGTTTCATAGTTTGGCGACTCAGGAACTGGTTCTTCATCAATCTCCAGGGCACCAGGTTCTTCAAAAACTGGCAGATCGGGAACAGGCGTTGGTTCAAACAGGGAAATAGGTCGCAGTTGCACCACTTCGCCCAGGGCAAAGCTTCTGGCTACCAGGTTGCTCAGGTAATCACCCATAATCATTACCCCATCGCCATCTGGAGATATACCTGCCGTCGCCATGGGCTCAACGCCAGGATGTCGGCCTCACGCCAACCATACGAAGAGGCTAAGACGTGTATTTCACGCATCACACGCTGAGCCCAAACATTGATCTCATTCCAGAAGAAGGACAAGATATCGAAGGTTATTTGCCAACGGTGAGAGCAAGCCGGGCAGGTCAGGGCCAATTGCACATCTCCCTGCGGGTCGGCCTCCAGCATTTTTGTTGCAATGGCTTCGAGAATTTCGTCTGACAGCTCGCTGGTAACTACCGCTTCGCCGTTTAGTTCGGCAGATATGAGACAGCGCTCCAGCAATTTGGATCGATTCTCTACAAGATTCCCATCCGAGGGCAAAGCAGCCAGATCGAGGCTGTTAGGCAAGCGAAACCGGATCTCGTAGTCGTCCATGCTAACAGGCAACGATTCTTTTACCTCTCCCCGGTCCGGATTTTTCCCAGTCCGGATATCTACCGTGTCAAAAGCCAGTTCAAGTTGTTCGCCGCATTCGGGGCAGCTTGCTATACAAAACAGCCGTGAACCGAAAACCCATTCGCGCAGCTTCAACAGGTTGGCATCCCGTCTCCCGATACTCCATTGAGCGAGGTTTTCAGACGAGGTGTCCGGACAGGCAGCCGCCAGCAAGGTTAATGCGCGTTGGAGGGGCGTTTGCGTCCAGCCTTGCTCCCACACGGCCAAGAGTTGTGAGGCCGTCAGCGCGCGCATATGCGATTATCCTTCCGGTTCAGTGAAAGTGGGTTCGGGTGGTTCCTTGACTTCGTAGTCCCGCTCCCAACCCTCATTTTGCAAGGTGAGGGTCTGGATGGCAACTGCGTTGGCGCTGGCATCGAGCTCGGGAATGGCCTGGAATTCGGAGACCCAGCAGCGGTACACTTTGTAGGCAATCGCAACCTTGCCAGCTTCGTTGTACATTTCGATGATGAGGTCTTTTCGAAAGTCTTTGAGGGATACTTCCATGCCCAACCCTGAGCCAAAGTTCCAGACCTTATTGGCCCACTTCTCGAACTCGGTATCGTGCGTTACCCCGCGCTCTAGGGTGATCGGTTCGTATTTGGATTGCCCTGGTGACTTGCGCACGGTGCTGGGGTCGCCACCTTCGCGGTGTTCTACCACCTCGGTGGTGCGCTTCAACGCGCCGATTTTGCTGACGCCAGCTACGTAGTTCCCATCCCATTTGATTCGGAATTTGTAGTTTTTATAGGGGTCGAAGCGTTCCGAATTTACACTGAATTGTGCCATTGGTGACTCCTTATACTTCAATCTGTCCGGTCATTTGCTGGATCTTGATGATCACGAACTCAGCCGGTTTCAGGGGTGCAAATCCAACCACGATGTTAACGATTCCCAGGTTGATGTCGTTTTGGGTTGTGGTCTCACTGTCGCATTTGACGAAATAAGCCTCGCGCGGGGTGGTGCCTTGAAATGCACCCTGGCGGAAGAGGTTATGCATGAAAGCCCCGATATTGAGACGAATTTGCCCCCAGAGCGGCTCGTCGTTGGGCTCAAAGACAACCCACTGCGTGCCGCGATAGAGGCTCTCCTCAATGAACAATGCAGTTCGCCGAACGGGGACATACTTCCATTCTGATGCCAGGCGATCATCCCCTTGTAAAGTGCGTGAGCCCCAAACGACCCGGCCAGCTGGCGGCAAGGATCTCAAACAATTGACCCCAAGTGGGTTCAACTCGCCATTCTCGGCATCGGTTAGAGGTACACTAAGTTGAGGTACACCCGTTAGAGTCGCATCTAAACCGGCTGGAGCTTTCCATACACCGCGCTGGGTGTCAGTCCGTGCGAATATGCCGGCTACAGCGCCGCAAGGAACGAAATCGGCAATCCGGTCATCATCCAGAGGATCGGGTTTGCGCAGTCTGGGGAAAAAGAGGGCCGCGTTTTTGCTGCGTGTGCCAACTTGATCTACGCCGGTTTTGGGGTCGTTCTTGTCATTCCAGGTGCTGGGTGGATCAACCAGTAGCATGGCCCGTCGTTTTTCACAATAGGCGGCAGCGGCAGCAACCAGCGAGGCATCTACGTCCGATACGTCGGCTTTATATGGGGGGATACAGAGGATATTGAACAGATCGGCTTTTTCTAAGGCGTAGAATCCTTTCTTTTCACCTTCTAACCCCTGGCCGATGAAACTGTTTTTATCAAGCGGTTCACCGTCAGAAGCAGCAAGCGCTTTTTTGGCCTCTTTCAAATTATCCCGTTTCTGACTTTCTTCAGTACCATCCTCGTCCTTAGTGGGATCGTTTAGCTTTTCAGTCAAGAGTTCATCCAATTCATCCTGAGCCTGGGTTACGGGATCATAGATGGTCTTTTCCGCCTCGTCCTCCGAAGCATGAGCATCCTGAATCGCCTGAGGATAATTTTCGGGTGTAGGTTCCTCGTCATCACCCCAACGAACCAGATTCGATTCCGCTTTCAACACCCGATCGATACGCCGCGAATTGTCTTCGAATGTCAAATTGACGTAACGCTCAGAGGCACCACCTGGAACATCCTCATAAACCTCGAGATTGAAAAATTTGTCCTCATCAAGGTCCATGGCTTCAGCAAAGGCGGCGGAAACATTCACGTCGACAGTGGCTCGCAAGTTAGCGCCCCAGGAACCTGGTTCAGCCGCCACCAAATTAAGTCTGGCTACCTCGAGTAGCGTTTGGTCTGGCAGGGTTGCATCACCGCCATCTCCATTGCCACCGTTACCATCACCACCATTGCCATCATTGCCGTTCCCATCCGCGCCATTGCCCCCACCACCATCGACGTTGTCACCATCAGCGCCATTACCATTTGCTGATGAATTAAATAAGCGCACAATAATCGCTCGGCTGCCGCCATTCAGGTAAAAGTCCCGGATGGCGTAGCCTAAGTAGCTGTCCTTCCAAAGGCCACCAAAGATACGCTCGAAGTCGCTGTAGCTGTTGATGGAAATGGGTTCATCAACAGGACCTCGCTTCGTCCGGCCGACAAAGGCCGTGATGGAGGTGGGTACACCGGTGATGGTGCGCACACCACTTGGAATTTCTTCGATGTAAACACCTGGGTAAGTCGGAGTAACTGGCATGGGAAACCTCCTCTATAGGAAACATATGCTTGCGAACAGGATAAAGCTCAATCTCGCACTTTCAGCTGAGCAGCGATTAACGCAGGGATTTCACGGATGTTCTTGAAATAATGGCGTTCTCCATTCGGAATAGACCTAATGTGCCCTCGCCAAATCGGCGAGCAATTTTCAATAGCTATTTCCTCTAACCACACTCGGACAATAAAGGATAATATAGTAGGGTCGCTATCGTGCTTATTCAACTCTTCCAACGGGCTACCGCACAAATCCATTTCCTCAATTCGTACATTTCCGATTACATAATTATGCAAATAATGCGTTTCGCGAATATCTTTTCTGATGTCTCCCCTACGTCTCGGTGGTGTCTTCTACGCGTCTCAGTGGCATCTCCTTCGCGTCTCACTACTCATAAGACAAAAAGAAAAAGGGTTGCTCGATCGATTGAGCAACCCTTAACTATTATCGAAAAGAATTGGGTGTGTTTCAAATAAGTTGAAAGTCTACGGCTTCTCTGGTAAAGTGCGTTTTGCGAAACCACTTTGGAGAGGCAGTCATGACTTTCAACTCACAGGAAATTATACAGGACATTCACAAGGATTTTGAGGATATGTTGGCGTACGTCACAGGAGTGCAAGCCCGAACGGCCACGGCAGATGCCACCGAACGAGGCTTGTTCAAGATGTTGATGCAAATGGGTTCCAAATTACTGACACTGTTTTTTATCATGCGTTCACAAGCAGCC
>JASFRG010000112.1:0-16494 GCA_050115035.1 Anaerolineales bacterium
TGTTGACTACGCAGGATCCATGGGAAGCAGCCCGTTTTGCAACGCAGTTGTCGGCGCGCTCTGTGACGCGGGTAGGATTGGAAGGAATTCCAACCGCCGAAGAAGTTCAAAAATGTATGGTGGAGGACTTTTAGGTAATGGGACGGATTTATACGCTTGTCAATCAGAAAGGGGGGGTGGGAAAAACTACTACGGCAATCAATCTGGGAGCTTTCCTGGCAAATTTTGGCCAGCGTGTTTTGATCGTGGACCTGGACCCGCAGGCCAACGCTACCTCCTGCCTGGGCGTAGATAAGCATGGCGTTCAAGGCAGCACTTATGATGCCATGCTCAATTCAACGCCCCCTACCTCTTTGATACTTTATAATGAACGCTTAAAGCTTTCACTACTGCCATCTTCACCAGCATTGGCCGGCGCTGAAGTCGAACTGGTGAATCAAAGCAGGCGCGAGTCGCGCTTGAAAGAGGCAATCACATCCCTTGCTGACCATTATGATTACATGTTAATCGATTGCCCGCCGTCGCTTGGTTTGTTGACTGTCAATGGGTTGATGGCTGCCCGTGATGGTGTCATTATCCCAGTGCAGTGTGAGTATCTGGCTCTGGAAGGCCTGGGCCAGTTAACCCAAACTTTACAACGCATACGCTCGAATCTTTTTCCGGCACTTAAAGTCCGCGGTGTAGTGCTGACCATGTTCGATGGCCGCACACGCCTGTCCAGCGATGTTGTGGCAGAAGTCAACCGCCATTTCCCGGAACAAGCTTTCAAAACGGTGGTACCGCGTAGCATCCGTCTAGCTGAAGCGCCTTCGTATGGCTTACCGGTTTCGGCCTATGCACCCGGATCTTCCGGCGCAGATGCGTATGAGGAACTGGCGCGGGAAGTGCTCAATGGGGATGGCGTTCAAATCCCTGTCGTAGATTGATCTTATTCGTATTTCAGGTGGATTAGGAAGGAGTTATATATGCCGCAACGCCCTGGCCTTGGCAAAGGATTGGATGCCCTCATCCCTTCCTCTCCTGCCACACAATCAACGGATGTAGATAGTGGAGGAGTCTTGCAACTCCCCGCGGATGCAATCGTCCGCAATCCACGTCAACCGCGCAAGAGCGAGTTCGATGAAAAAGACCTGGACGAACTGGCAACGTCTATTCAAGAACATGGCATTATTCAACCATTGATTGTCTCGAAAGGCGAGGGTGAGAACTATATTTTGATTGCAGGAGAACGTCGTTTGCGAGCGGCGAAAAAAGTGGGACTACGCACCGTTCCGGCAATCCTACGCCAGGCCAATGACCGTGAATTACTGGAACTGGCTCTGATCGAAAACATTCAGCGCGCAGACTTGAACCCGCTGGAGGAGGCGGATGCCTATCGTCAATTAACAGAGGATTTCGGTCTCTCTCACGAGAAAGTTGCTCAACGCGTGGGGAAAAGTCGTCCGGCGATTAGCAACACCCTGCGCTTGCTGCAATTGTCGGATACCGTCAAAGCTGCGCTCATCGACAGTTATTCCCATGCCGATGAGAAAGATCAGGATCCTGAACATCAAGCTGAAAGCAAGTTTCGTCTGAGCGAAGGGCACGCGCGTGCCCTGTTGCATTTGTCCACCCACCAGGCGCAGGATGCCGCCTTGAAAACGGTCGAGAAGGGCAAGCTCAATGTGCGTCAGACCGAGGAACTTGTCAAACGCTGGGGTGGAGAAAAGAAAGCATCTGCCCCTCCAAAAGCCCCGTCTCCCGAAGTGAACGACCTGGAACGTCGTCTGGAATCCAGCCTGGAAACAGATGTCAAGCTGCGTCACGGAAAGAAGGGCGGCACGATCACCATCCGCTATTATTCGGACGAAGAATTGGACAAGTTACTGGGAAGATTATTGTAATATGTATGGGCGCAGCACTGCGCCCACTTATATTATTATGAGACTCCTGTACAACGCCCGCATCTATACACTCGATAATCCTCGACCGATTGCGTCTGCCATTGCGCTCGAGCATGGTCAGGTACTGGCCGTGGGCGAAACAGATGGTTTACTGAGGAAATTCGAAAATGCGGAAAAACAGGATATGGAGGGGAATACCATCCTGCCCGGCCTGACCGACGCGCATATACACCTGCAAAATTACGCACTTTCCCTGCAAAAAGTCGATTGTGAAACTAAAACGTTGAACGAATGCCTGCGCCATGTGGAAGAGCGCGTCCGTTCCACTCAACCCGGCGAATGGATTCTAGGCCACGGTTGGAATCAGAACACCTGGGGTGCATGGCCTTCCGCAGCCGATCTGGACAAAATCGCGCCAGACAACCCCGTCTACCTCACAGCGAAATCGCTGCATGCTGGTTGGGCGAATACCACAGCGCTGAGAAAAGCTGGCCTTTCATCCACCTCGGCCGATCCGGTCAACGGTCAACTCCAGCGCGATGAGCATGGAGGCCTGACCGGTATCTTGCTTGAATCAGCGATGGAACTGGTCGGTCGGGCTATCCCGGAGCCATCGGTCGAAGCGATTGCGGAGGCCATTCATGCAACCCAGCCGATTTTGTGGCGCATGGGGCTCACCGCTGTGCACGATTTCGACCGCCGCGCTTGCTTCATGGCGCTCCAGCAGCTTCACTCACAGGGAAACCTCAAACTACGGGTGACAAAGAGCATTCCGTTGGAAGCCCTCGAGCATGCCGTCGAGCTTGGCTTGCGCACCGGCTTCGGCGACGATTGGCTGCGCATTGGCTCCATCAAAGCCTTCATGGACGGCGCTCTCGGTCCGCGCACGGCGGCCATGCTCCAACCTTATTTGAACGAGCCCGAAAATCGCGGCATTCTGAATATGGACGCCGAGGAACTCTTCGAGGCTGGCCGCCAGGCTGCCCAGGCGGGACTCTGTATGGCAGTCCATGCTATCGGTGACCGGGCCAATCACGAAGTATTGGATGCCTTCGAACAACTTCGCCGCTTCGAACGCGACCAGAGCCTGCCTCCTTTAAGACACCGCATCGAACACGTGCAGGTGCTGCATCCCGATGACGCTGCGCGCCTGGCTGAATTTGGAATCACTGCATCTATGCAGCCGATCCACGCCACTTCCGATATGCGAATGGCCAACCAGTTTTGGGGTGAGCGCGCGGCGCTTTCCTATGCCTGGCGGACGCAGTTGGACCATGGCGCGAAATTGGCTTTCGGATCAGATGCGCCGGTCGAATCGCCCAATCCATTCCTGGGACTGCATGCTGCTGTCACCCGCCAGCGCGCGGACGGCTCTCCCGGGGAAGAAGGTTGGTATCCGGAGCAACGGCTGTCTTTGCAGCAGGCTCTTGAGGGATTTACTCTTGGACCAGCATACACCGCTGGGATGGAAAACCGACAGGGGAAACTCGCCCCCGGCTATCTGGCTGACCTGATTGTTTTAACACAAGATCCTAATGTTCTACCATCCTCCGATTTGCTAGAATTGGAAGCATCCGCCACTATGATTGCCGGTGAATGGGTCTGGCAATCCTAAAGAGACGCTATGGTACAACGAACTCAACTTACCCCCGAAATGCTCGTTCCCAGGTTGGGAGAATACCTGGTGCAGCATGAATACATCACAGAAACGGATTTGCAAAAGGCGCTGGCATACCAGCAGGAAAAAATCACCAACAATCAGACCTATCTGCTGGGTCAGGCACTAGTTGATCTCGGATTGATCAACCGCGCAGTTCTCGACCAGGCTGTGACGGAACAGATCATCCAACTGCGATCCGCTTTACAGGCTGCCAATCGCAACCTGGAACGCCGTGTGCAGGAGCGCACGGCTGAGTTGCAAAAAGCCTTGCAACGGCTCTCAGAGTTGACCCAGATGAAGGCCAATTTCATCAGTAACGTATCGCACGAGTTGCGCACGCCCTTGACCCATGTAAAGGGTTATCTTGAGTTGATGATCACCGATTCACTGGGACCCGTTTCGGATGAACAACGCCATGCGCTCGAAGTCAGTCAAAGGTCAACAGCGCGCTTGGAAGCCATGATCGAAGATTTGATTATGTTCTCATTGGCATCCAAGGGTGAACTCAGCATCAAGCAAGAGGCTGTAGACATACGTCGCCTGGCAAATTTGGCGGTCAAATCTTCAGTGGAGAAGGCTGCGGAACGGGATGTCACTGTCCATGCTGTTGTGGATGATGACATTCCCCGTGTCCAGGCAGATTCGCAGAAAATTGCCTGGGTGTTGTCTCAGCTTTTGGATAACGGGATCAAATTCACACCCGCTGGCGGACGCGTAGTCCTGAATGTCAAACCGGAATCAGGCAATCTGATTATGATCTCGGTTGTGGATACGGGCATTGGCATCCCATCCTCCCAATACGATGAAATCTTCGAACCCTTCCACCAACTGGATGAATCGTCTACCCGACATTTTGGCGGCACGGGGTTGGGTCTATCGTTGGTACGGCAGGTTGTCGAAGCGCACGGCTCGATGTTAGACGTGCAGTCCACAGAGGGACACGGCACTACTTTCCGTTTCCCGTTGCTGGCGGTTAATTCTTAATTTAGCTATGTCGATAAAACGTCTCGATTCTAGGACCCTGGCATACATCCAAACTTTAGTGCAGGCCGCCAGCATGAATGATGATTGGAAAGTTGCGCTGGACAAATTGTTAGTGGCTTTGCGGGCGGAGTTTGTATTTGACAACGTTGCCATCTATATGGTCGACCCAGCCACACAAACCCTGGAGATCGCTCATGCCCGCGCAGTCGGACGTGGTAAAGCCGCTGAGGCGGACGCAGCCTGGGGAGAGGAGTTAGCCAACCAGGTCCTGACAAAAGAGCATGTCATCGCGCAAAAACCGATCCACAATACCAGTGACAGGCTTTCCCAGGCTTATCTACTGGGATTACCCCTCTACAATGGATCAAAAGTTTTTGGAGTAATGGTGTTTGTCCGATTTGGAGGCCCGGTCTACGAGGATGCGCATGTGGCCCTCGCTACTGTGGTAGGAAGTTGGGTTGCGGCACTCTTGCTCCGCAAGTTGCATGAAGACATACAACAACAATTAAGTGTCCTGCAGCAAAAAGTGCAATTGCAAGACGATTTTGTCGCTACCATATCGCATGAGTTGCGCACCCCGCTTGGATTTATCAAGGGCTATTCAACCACCTTACTGCGCGCAGATACAACCTGGGATGATGAAACCAAACAAGAGTTCCTGACAATCATTGACGAAGAAGCCGACCGGCTGGCGCAATTAATCGACAACATTCTTGAATCTGCCAAATTACAGAGCCGGTCCGTGCAGCTCAATATACAGCCGCTGCGCCTGGATGCATTGATCCGTGACGTAGTCCTTCGTGTCCGCACTCGTCACAAGACGATGGAAATAGAATTGGTATTCGAACCAACCCCACCCATTCAGGGAGACAATGTTCGTATTACGCAGGTATTCGATAACCTCTTCAGCAATGCCGCTAAATACGCCGATGGTTCAAAGATAGTCGTATCGATGAAAAACCAGAACGATACCTTGTTAACCACTTTTTCTGACTTTGGGCCTGGAATTCCAAAAGCCTATTTGCCCTACATATTCGAACGCTTCTACCGTGTTCCCGGAGATCGTTCCAGCAAAGGCAGCGGGTTAGGGTTATACATTTGCAATCAAATCATCACGGCTCATCATGGTAAGATGTGGGTAGAGTCCGAGCTTGATAAAGGAACAACTTTCTATATCCAGTTGCCAATCAAACATACAGTCTGATTTTCCTTTTTATTTGGAAAGGAGTTGTGCATATGTCAAAACGAATTCTCATAGTAGACGATGAGCCCCGTTATTTACGGCTTCTGGAAGCCAATTTGCGTACGGAAGGGTATGAAGTAGCCACCGCGCAAGATGGCGTACAGGCAGTAGACATTTTCTCATCACAACCCATCGATCTGATATTACTGGATATCATGATGCCTCGTATGGACGGTTTTTCGACCTGTCAACGCATTCGCGAATATTCAAATGTACCCATCATCATGCTGACGGCTAAAGGTGAGGAACAAGACCGCGTCCGTGGGCTGGACCTTGGAGCTGATGACTACCTGGTAAAGCCTTTCTCAGCGACGGAGCTACTTGCGAGAGTCCGCGCCGTGTTACGGCGCAGCCAGATCCCAACCGAATCCGGGCAGGCGCGCTTTTTCACGCATGAGGATCTTAAAATCGATTTCGCGCGCGCCGAGGTATGGCGTGGCGAACAACCTATCTCGCTTTCCGCAACCGAATATCGTTTGCTGTTACAGTTCGCGCATAATGTTGGCGGTATCTTGTCATCTGAAGATTTATTGACCGGTGTGTGGGGTCCAGAGTACAAGACCGAAAAAGAAATTCTGTGGGTGAGCATTGCCCGTTTGCGACAAAAACTGGAAGAAGATCCGCACTCGCCCAGGCACATTGTCACGCGGTCAGGGTTGGGATATCTCATGCCGCCTGAAGAATCATGATCTGACGGAGTCCGCCGTGTCAGACAAATCCATACTTGTAATCGATGCAGATAGCGTCAGCCGGAATTTCCTTGTACATCTGGTAGGAAAGCAGGGCTATTCTGCGGCAAGTGCGAAATCGGGTATGGAAGGCCTGACCGTTGCATGGCAAGACAATCCCAACCTGATTATTTTCGACCCATCTCTGGGGGATATTTCTCCCGAAGAATTTTTACTGAAATTGCGCCGTGATTCGCGCAGTAAGGAAATACCCGTTCTAGCCTTGAGTAGTAACCCTGATGAAAGTTTGAGGGATGCTTGTTTGCAGGCAGGTTGTAATGAGTACCTGATGAAAACTGTTGAAGTCGTTGAGACTCTTCCCGAGGTTATTTCCCATCTACTGGGCGGAGGGGCGCAGGAAGAGAGGGGGGAACCAGAACCTGTTCAAGAGCCTACACCTGTAAAGGCGGGTGGATACCTGATCGTATTTTTGAGTGCCAAAGGTGGAACAGGCACATCTTCTCTTTGCGCAAACTACGCTATGTCCATTCACCATAGTAAGCCGGAATCAAGTGTTGTCGTGGTTGATCTGGTACTTCCAATTGGTTCGATCGCGCCGATTGTTGGATACGAAGGTAGAGTTGACTTAGTAGCGGTAGCAAATTTACCCTCCGCAGAAACGACCGGAGAATACTTCCATAAGCACCTGCCCGAATTGGAACTGTGGAATTTCCAGCTATTGGCAGGCTCGTCTGATCCTGAACGCGCAAACGAACTCCAGGTTCATCGCATTCCAGAGATTATTGATGCATTGCAACAAGCCTACGACTTTGTCTTCGTTGACCTTGGGCGCTCATTGTCACGTATTAGCTTGCCCCTTCTGAAAAAGGCGGATTTGTTAGTACTGATCATGAGCACGGATAAGAGTACCATTTCGCTTACAAAGACTGTTTTGGACTATTTGCGGGCACAGGGTATAGATTCCCAAAACTTTTATGCTATTTTGAATCGTGCGGTTGGCCTGGAAGGGTCGACCAAAAATGAAGCAGAGGAAATTCTTGATCTTCCTATCAGGGCTGCTTTGCCCTATATGGGTGGTAGCTTTGCCCTGGCAAATAATCTTAATCAACCCATTATCCTGAAATATCCGGAAAATACAGCCTCTCTTGTTTTCAAGGGAGATGTCAACGACATGATCAAGACTGCAAACAAATTGCGGAATAATTAGCAATTTCATAACTGGAGATTTGTGGAATGTTGAAAAAAGAAAGCGAGAAAAATATGACAGTTGAGTATGATGAAAAAGGCAAAATCTTTACTGATATCGTTTCCAAGGTAGCTATCCCAGCAATTGTGCAAACAACCGGACAATTAATTAAAGGTAACGTTCATGTTCGCCGAGATGAAAGATTGAAAGATGAACTGGATCGCGACAAAATGTTTCTGGCAATGACGGACGCAAGTATTATTGGCGCTGATGGACAAACGCTCCATCAAGCTCGGTTTCTGGCTGTTCGCCGGGCACAAATTGTCTGGGTGATGCCAGCCAACGAATCAGAAAACTTTGGTGAAGCATGACCACTCTTTCGTCCGCTGGTGGTGTTTCCCGCCTGACAAGCCAGGATCTTGTCAGACTAAAAAAATTCTTGATCGACAACGTTTCGCGTGCGATTGAAACGGAGGGAGTTTCAGCGGAACATCGCGACGACTTTATCAGGCAACAGACTGAGACTGTTTACGACCAGGCTAATCTCAAATTACCGCAAGATGTCCGCGGGATGATCCTCAAAGAAATATCGGATGAACTGCTCGGCTATGGTCCCCTGCAACCTTTGCTGAGAGATCCGGATGTCACCGAAGTTATGGTGAACGGCCCAAAAAGTGTTTACGTAGAAAAGAAAGGCCAATTACAAAAATCACAGGTCGTGTTTGATGATGATAACCATGTGCTGCAAATCATTGATCGCATTATCCTGCCCCTTGGCCGTCGTATAGATGCAGACAGTCCGACCGTCGATGCGCGTCTCCCGGATGGGTCACGTGTGAACGCAGTCATTCCTCCCGTAGCCATTGATGGCCCTTCCATCACCATCCGTAAATTCAGCAAAGAAAAACTTGGAATTAACAACCTGATCGATTTCGGTTCTATCACCGAAAAAATGGCCGAGTTCCTGCGCGCCTGTGTGCTGGCTCATTTGAACATCATCATTTCGGGGGGAACAGGATCAGGCAAAACCACCTTACTCAATGTGCTGTCCAGTTACATACCGGACGGGGAGCGCATCGTTACAATCGAAGATGCCGCTGAGTTGCAATTGCAACAGGATCATGTCCTGCGTATGGAAACCAAACCGGCCAATGTGGACGGACGCGGTGCAGTCACAATCCGTGACCTTGTGCGTAACTCACTGCGTATGCGACCCGACCGTATCGTTGTTGGCGAGGTGCGCGGCGGCGAAGCGCTGGATATGCTACAAGCCATGAACACCGGACATGACGGTTCTCTGACAACTGTACATGCCAATTCACCCCGCGATGCCATCGCGCGTCTGGAGACCCTGGTGCTCATGGCTGGTATGGACTTGCCTCTCAAAGTTGTCCGACAACAAATTGCCTCAGCAGTGGATGTGATCGTCCAGCAAACCCGCCTTAAAGATGGTACCCGCAAGGTGACGGCAATTACCGAGGTAGCAGGTATGGAAGGCGACACCGTCGTGCTCACCGACGTCTTCAAATTTGAGCAGACCGGTGTATCAACGGATGGAAAGGTTATAGGCGATCTGAAACCGACTGGTATTCGTCCACTCTTCTCGCAACGTTTGGAAGCAGCCGGTTTCAAATTGGGTGCGGATGTGTTTGGAGCCAATATTGCCGAAATGTTGGGAAAAGGTAAGCGACGATAGAATGCCGGGAAAAGGTTCTCTGCTATAATCGGCTCGTAAGAAATTTGGGAGACCCGGAGAAAGAACACTGAGGAACTATGGATATGCAGGCTCAGATTACATTGCGTGCGAAGAAGCTAGGCATCCTAATCCGGGATGCGCGTCTGGCCTCACGCAGGAGTGTCAAAGATTGCGCTAATGCAATCGATGTCACCACCGGAATTTTTAAGGCTTACGAAGAGGGACGCAAAGCACCTTCTCTGCCAGAGTTGGAAACGCTGGTCTATTATCTTGAACTCCCCATCGATCATTTCTGGAGCGACAAATCAATATCTGATGCTCCCGAACGTGTCACCGAATTGGACCTTCCTCGTCTATCCAACCTGCGTCATCGGATGATCGGCGCACTCCTGCGTCAGGAACGCATGAACGCCAGCCTATCCATGAAATCCGTTGCCGAACAATCGGGCATTTCCACTCGTCGTTTGAAAAACTATGAAATGGGCGAGCGTCCCATCCCACTGCCGGAGTTGGAAGTTCTTCTCAATATCCTGGGCGGTCGAGTTGAAACCTTCTTCGATCAGGGTGGGCCGATTGGTCTCTGGATGACCCAGCAAAAAGCTGTCCAGCAATTTTTGGATATGCCGGTCGAACTCCAGAATTTTGTTTGCCAGCCGGTCAACCGGCCGTATCTCGACCTGGCACGTAAGCTCAGTGAAATGTCCACCGAAAAGCTTCGCTCCGTTGCCGAAGACCTACTCGATATCACACTCTAGTATTTACAATGATGACTACCGACCCAAAACAATTTGTTGACAAGGGGAAACAGGCCTTTGCTTCCGAGGAGTACGATCAGGCCGCTTCCTACTTTAACCAGGCTGTTTCCGCTTTTGAAGCTCAAGACGACGCCCTTAACGCAGCCGAGATGAAAAACAATCTGAGTGTAGCCCTATTGCAAGCGGGGAAGGCGCAAGCCGCGCTCGATGCTGCTGCCGGGACAGATGAAATTTTTGCGCAGGCGGAAGATGTTCAACGCCAGGCAATGGCTGTGGGCAATCAGGCTTCAGCGCTCGAAGCGCTAAAAAGAACCGATCAGGCTTTGGAAGCCTATGAACGTTCTGCGGCTCTTTTTGCGGAAGCAGGCGAGAGCGAGATGCGTTCCGTTGTGTTGCAATCCGCTGCTGCGCTTAAATTAAAACGCGGTAAAGTGATGGATTCAGCCCTATCAATGATCGGCTCGGTTGAATCAACCCAAAAACCCAATCTGTTACAAAGATTTTTGAGATTCCTATTACGCTTTAGATCATGATCGAGGTCAGCCTTCAGGTCCGTCGGGCAGTCCCGCAAGATCAACATCAGATTGCCAATTTGATGTTTTTCGAGGCACACGTGCATCGACATCTGGACTGGCGTGCACCTTTGGAGTGGTTGGGCTCTCCATACTACTGGGTCCTAGAGGATGACGGCGGTGTGCTGGGGGTTCTAGCTTGCCCGCCAAGCCCGGATGGTGTAGCCTGGGTGCGTTTGTTTGCCCATGATCGCCAAATTCCTCTGGATGATGCCTGGAGCGCTCTCTGGGCTACGGCCCAAAAAGACATCCAGGAAAAAGGGGGAGCAACGGTTGCATTGATTGCCATGCACAAGTGGTTGAAGGATTTGCTGGTGAAGCATGGCTTTACTCAAAAACAAGACATTATTATGCTCGAGTGGAAAGGGTCTGACATCCCCGAGCGAAGAATGATAGAAGGTGTGAGCATTCGCAAGATGCAGCCCAGCGACTTACCCGAAGTCGCGGAGTTGGATGCTTATGCATTCATGCCGCTCTGGCAAAATCCGCTTGATGCGCTGGAAAAAGCCCTCCCGCAAGCGACCTCGGCAACGGTAGCGGAAGATGACCAGGGATTGGTCGGGTACCAGATCAGTACCGCGAATCCGTTTGGGGCTCACCTCGCCAGGCTTGCAGTCCGGCCAGATGCGCAACGGCGCGGACTCGGTTCGTTGATCGTTGCGGATTTGATCGATCGCCTGAAGAAAAAAAACGTTGTCCGTCTGACTGTCAATACACAAAGTGACAACCATGCTTCATTGACATTGTACGAGAAAATGGGTTTTGCCGTAACCGGCGAGAAGTTTCCGGTGTACTGTTTTTCGGTTTCACCTTCTCGCCCTTAAGGAGGTTGGTATGGCGAGAGAAGATGCTGTTATCGTAAACACGCTGGTACGGCAGGCATTAACGTCTGCCCAGGAAGTGATGGGGGAGAACGGCCTGAACACGGTTTTGCGGACCAGCGGACTTGAGCGCTATATTGGAAATTTTCCTCCGGATAATCTCGAACCTGCCATACAAACATCCGATTACGCACGTTTGAATGAAGTAATCGAGGAATTTTACGGTCGTGGTGGGCGTGGCATGTTGCGACGCATTGGCAAGGCTTCCTTCCAGTATGCAGTGCGCGAACAGGCCGCCTTGCTGGGCCTCGCAGGGATTGCATTAAAAGTACTGCCTACCAGACAACGTATAAAATTCATTCTGGATGCAATGGTCAACGCTTTGAAAAAATCCAATCCGCAGGTGGAAGCCTGGGTGGAGGAAAATGAGGGCATCTTTGCATATTGCGATGCCTCCTGCGCGATCTGTCATGGCCGCCATAGCGAAGACGCAATCTGCTACCTCTATATCGGTTCGATCGGTGAGGCCGTACAGTGGGCTACCGGCAAGGAATTTAAAATCGTCGAGACGCATTGCACAGCCAAAGGCGATCCGCATTGTCGCTTCGAAGTCCGGGAGCTGGGGGTATGAGTGAACGGACGTTTTCCAGTCATTTTTTACATCAATTTGTAGATACAATTGCACGTGAGTTGGGACAGGAAAACCTGGCCATCGTATTGGAGAAAGCGGGTCTGCCCTCTGACTGGTCCGATCCAGTACGCTGGGAGACTCTGACGCATACAACCCCAGTCGAAACCTATGCCAGGCTGCAAAAGGCCATGCGCATTTATTACGGGCGTGGCGCGCGCGGCATTTTGATTCGCGTGGGGAGCAATCTGTGGAAACGTTTGCTGGACGATGCACCTCTGGCTGTGAAAGCCCAATCCCGGCTTTTATTTGGATTACCACTAAATGCGCGTCGAAAATCTGCCATCGAACTGCTTGCCAAACTTTTGGCTGACAAACGGGGAGATGTGACGGTTCACACTCTGGACCTGGACCTGCTTCTGGTCGATAAGGCCAGTCCCGGCACCCTGGGGCAAGACGAGTCGGAGCGTATCTGCTATGTGACCCTCGGGCTGTTACGAGAGTGCTTGTACTGGGCAACAGGTCGAGAACATGATATCGAGGAGACCTCCTGCCGTGCAAAGGGAGAGGAAGCCTGCGAATTCAAAATTACTATCGGAGGGTAGTTACAGATGATTACGAGGGATTGGAAGTGGACAAGTCATGACGGGTTGGAAATGTACGCACAGAGTTGGGCGCCAGAAGAAAATCCTAAAGCTGTGGTTTGCCTGGTACATGGGCTGGGAGAACACTCAGGGCGGTATGCACATGTGGGCAAAGCATTTACAGAAGCAGGCTATGCATTAGCAGGTTTCGATTTGCGAGGGCACGGAAAATCAGGCGGCCCGCGAGGGCATATTCCTTCTTTTGAGTCCTTCATGGATGACGTTGATGACTTCATAAAACAGGTTGATGCTCGTTTTGAAGGGTTATCCCGATTTTTGTATGGACACAGTCTGGGAGGAATTCTGGTTTTGAATTATGTCTTGCGACGCAAACCTGAATTCAAAGGAGTGATTTCGACAGGGGCAGGCCTGCGTACATCTTTGGAAGAACAGGCTGGCAAAGTCATGTTGGCACGTGTATTGGGAACTCTGATGCCTGGTGTTGCTATCCACAGTGGGTTAAACCCTAACGACATCAGCCGCAGAAAAGAAGTTGTGGATGCGTACGTCAACGATCCGCTGGTGCACGATAAGATGACGCTTGGGTTTGGAAAAATCATGTTGACTGTGCTTCCTTGGACGTTTGAACATGCGCACGAATTTTCACTGCCATTGCTGATTATGCACGGGAAAGAGGATAAATTAGGTTATCCACGGGGGAGTGAAGAGTTCGCAGGCTATGTGAAGGAAAATTGCACGCTGAAATTGTGGGATGGCCTATACCATGAGCTTCATAATGAACCTGAACAAGATGAAGTATTTGCCTTTATGATCGATTGGATGAATTCCCAGCTTAGAAAGAAATAAGATTCAGGTGGTTTTACTGGACAAATCCATCTCTGCATGGCAAAATTCTGCTTCAATCATAATAAGTTTTCGTAGAATTTTGAGAGTCATCCCAGAAGTCGCGAAAACAACAAAATCCTTGAGGAGAACGAGAGATGAGTCCTGACAAGAAAATGAGCAAACGCCAGATGATACGCGCAAAACGCGAACGTCAGGCGCAAATACAACGACTGGGCATGATCGGTATTATTGTTATCGGTGCTCTGCTGGTTGCAGCTGCTCTGATTTACCCAAACCTGAAGCCGATTGGTGAAATTTCAAGCGTCGAATCAGCCGAGCGCCCAATGGTCAACGACAATGCTATGGGCGATCCGAACGCACCGATCATGATCGAGGAATTTTCAGATTTCCAATGTCCATACTGTGCGCGGTTCTATGAAGATACCGAGCATCAGATTGCAAATACCTATGTAGTGGATGGAACCGTATATTTTGTTTATCGTTCCTTTGGTGACTTTATCGGTTCGGAATCCAAGGCTGCAGCCGAAGCAGCTTACTGCGCCGGCGACCAGAATAAGTTCTGGGAATATCACGATATCCTCTTTGCCAATCAGACCGGTGAGAATGTAGGCGCCTTTACCGACCGTCGCTTGCAAGCCTTTGCTGAGGAGCTATCTTTGGATGTGGACGCTTTCAATAGCTGTTTCAACAGCGGCAAATATGCCGATCGCGTTAACCAGGATAGAGTAGACGGCACTGCTGCGGGCGTTACTGGCACACCAGCCTTTTCAATCACTTACACAGTAAACGGTGAGCAAAAACAGCGCTTTATCGCCGGTGCCTATCCATTCAGTGAATTCCAAACCCAGATCGAAGAAGCATTAGTTGAGATGGGATTGGATTAATAACCGAAATACAATCGTGCTTAAAAACTGCCCCGCCTCGGAGCTCCGAGGCGGGGATTTGTTTACAAGTACCCATCGTGTGGACTATTTGCAGCTAATTCAGATTTGCTCTAGGCGGCATCCCGCTGCTGTCCCCGAGATGCAGGAGCGCTTGTGTGAAATGTCTATTTCCGCTATTTCGCTTCCAACTCTCGATATAGGAACCATTGTCCTTTGCGTTCATCCACACTTTTCATCGCGCGGTCGTAATACAGATCGAAAATCTGTCCGTTCTCTACTTTGACCCGAAAGTAGAACCTGCTAACGTTCAGTGAGCCGCGGTTGGATGCAACCGCTGCGTGCGCAGGCCGCATATTGCGCGCGTACTTCCCACGCCGGGTGAAGTCGCTCCACTCGGATAAAGCTTCTAGAATTCGGTAGTATCTCCCCTCCCACTCAAAACCGTTTGGACAGGTCGGAGTCTTTTCATAGACAGGCGGTTTATCGTATACAACCTCAATCGGATCATCGTGAAAGTGAATGGGAGTGTATCTGTTCATTTAGCCTGCCATATTCACCTGCAAGGGAGCCAATTGGATGGTCTCAAAGGGCATCTCGATGCCTGCCTGGTTCAGCGCATAAAAAACCTTTTCTCGCAATTCAGCGCGTTTCTCGACATGTTGGCGCTCGTCTATCAACCAGGCCTGCAGTTCGAGAGCGGTATTGTAATCGTTCAAAGCCGTTGTAACCACGCGCGGAGCGGGTTCTTTCAGATATTCCGGATCATCATCCACGAGATCGAGCAAAACCCGCCTGGCTTTTTCGATATCTTCGTCTACAGCGATCGTCACGGGGATATCCAGCCGCAGATTGGGGAAGTTGGTATAGGAAGCCACCGTCTTGTTGATGATTTCCGTGTTGGGCACAGCCAGCATCCGGCCGTCACTGGTCACAACCCGCGTAGAGCGCAAGGTAATCTCGCTCACGCGTCCATATTTATCATCGATCTCAACCAGGTCGCCCAGAACGAACGGTCTGTCGATGAAGATAATGATGCCCGAGATGAAGTTGGAGAGCGAATCGCGGGCCGCAAAGCCGATGGTCACGCCCACAATTCCGAGTGAAGCCAGCAGCGCTCCGGTGTTTATCCCGACTGAGTCCAATGCGCTGACCACACCGATGGTCAGGATGGTGAACTTTACCGCTGTTTCCACAAACGAATAAGTTGTTTCATCTAATGTTGAATCTCGTAAGGTTCTGCGCATGATCAGCATCAGAATGCGCCAGAATAGATAAAAAGCCAGGAAGACAGCCAGTCCAACGACCAGATTGGTCAGGCCATCTGCGATTTGCTCACCCAGGTCACTGGGATCGAAGATTTCCTGCAACCTGGTTAAGATGCTCTCGAAAAATACATTCATGTTCTACCTCCATATATCCAGCAGCGGGTTTGGGGGAATACCAGACTAAATTGTAATTTACTCGGTTGTGGGAGGAACATACAATCGAAAATTATCAAATTCGAATTTAGCTTCATCTCCTTCGTTGAACAAAGAATAGGAAAAACCTGCTATTCCAAATTCTATATCCTCGTTCTCAATTTCAGCAACCAAAAGTTGGTTGATGCAAAAAGAAAAATTTGAGCCTTCTGCAAGAACCGTCAATTGATTTGTTTCACCTGGTTTTATTGCAGAGGAATATGTTGTGGGAATTAAAGTTGACCATTCATCTCCGGACTTTTCTCTAAATGTAAACCTCTGATTATCTCGTACACCAAAAAAAATATCTGTCGCTATCATAATTGAGTCTGAATATAATCCCATATAAGCTGTCCAGCGGTCCTTCTAATTGGCGCACAACTGCCCGCAGAAAGAAATCAGTTGTTCTAAAATCCATAAGGGGATAAAAATGGTAATTTACATCACGACTCGCGGTAGCTTGAACATGGTATTTCCCCTCAATAATAGACATTATTGGTAATAAGGAAAAGATGTTAGCTGGCATAACGAGAACACAGGTTTTGGATGGCGGCATTCCACCCGCAAGTTATGAAGGGCACAAGC
>JASFRG010000113.1:0-16339 GCA_050115035.1 Anaerolineales bacterium
CCAAGCCTTTCAAATGGACCTATCAGGGCAGAGCGCTTTCTGCATAGTTATTTATGCCCAGGTGTACTAGTTGTACCCACATATGGGGATCTAAGAGTAGAAATTAGCGCAAAAAGCGGATGTGTCAAGAAGATTGTGTAAATGGGGTTCAATATAGAGCTCTTTGGTTAGATCTCAAATCATTTAGAAAAATCTCTCTACATCTCAGAAAAAAGCCAGCCAAAACAGACCCGCTAAAGATCTTGTTTGGCACTAATTTTGGTCGCCCCTTATCACTTATCGGCGGAGAACCCATCTTACTATTTTTGAACTACCCCATGCTGTCGGAATCGTGAACAAAGTCCCAAAATTGATTACTAGACTCATGATCAGCAAAATAGTCCCATAGGGAGGCGATTGAATGTAATCACTTATAGGTGTCCCGCTTAATATGCTTAAAAAAACATAAATTACCGATGCTCCCACCGCCATCACAAAACCCGCCACGAGGGCTGCGAACAGGCCATGCAACCCACTTAACCGTTTTATACGAATCGCCACCACCGCGGATACGCCTACCTGAATCAACACAGACAGCACGGCTTGCCCATACACTGCCCATGATACCAGCATGTCATCTGATAAAATGAAAATTAGCCCAAGGCTGAAGATGAAAGACAACACACAGAATAGTCCTCCACCAAGCAGACCGAGTAAAAATGCTCTACCAAGGCGTAGAGGAGGTTTCAGCGGCAGCCTTAACAATCGGGGTGGCGGATCAAGGAAAGCCCAAATTGAACCTACGGATGCAGACACTCGCCGTTGCCAGAACCAAGCTGCTAGCGGAAAACTCCATAGCATTATAAGCCCTAAGAAGGTATAGGGCGTTCGAATGAGGGCACTGTAAGATATAAGAGAAATGTTGCTTTCAATTCCACCAGGGTAACTAAAGAAGAGAAAGGCGAACCAGAGAGCCAGCAATAAACCAGCAACTGCGAGGCCCAGACGGTAGAATGGGCGCGGTGACTTGCTGTTAATCGCAACTTCTAACCAAGTTGAAGCTCCCACTGCAAACCAGTAGACAAATAATAACAAGCTTACCAACAGCACAATGTTCCAAATAACATTGAGGCTAAAAGACTGAAACCAATTTATACTTCCAAGACTGGCACCCTCTCTCAGAGAATAAGCGATGATATTCAAATTTTGACCAAGGATTGCTCCGAGTCCTACCCCAAGACCCAAGTAGCCTACACCGCGTCTTGATTTTCCCCGCACCATTGTAAGGAAAGTGGATCGCCATACGCCTGATCCAACTACACCAACAACTAACGGTGCAAAGATGAGCGCAGCAACGAACACCTCAAGAAAATAAAAAAATAGCGTTGGCCTAAATATGTAACCCAACCAAAATTGGAAACCACTATAGGCAATCATAGCCGTGATGCCTATAGCAAAGGCATCCCAAAATCCCAAACGAAACAGTCGGTCCGTTTCGTCAAGAATTCGGATACGCTCACCTGGTACGGGATGAACACTCAATAAACTCCTAAACCGACTGTATGAAGGATGATCGAGAGTCATGATTACACGGCGCAACGCTCCCTGTTGGCTGTCCCAAACAGAGGCTCGGAGGTCAGCATAAATTTCCCGAGCGCGTAACACGCTGTTTCGGGTTAGGTAGACCAGAAGAGTCAAAGCAAGCAAACGCCAACCCTGGCCCAAAAGGGTACTCCAAGACTTACCTAACCGACTAATAGCATATGGTTGGCCAATAACAAAGGGAACTAGGGCAACTGCTACGAAGGCTTGCCAGATAGCAACAGAAAAGTAGGTTTTGTTAACATCCCCATTTCGCAAGTGGGAAATCTCATGTAGCATAACTGCCCGGAAAGCGGCTCGATCGGTAAAAAATTGCGCAACTAACCCTCCTGTTAGGGATATATAATACCGCCCCCAGCGGCCAAAGGCCTGCCCATTCCGCGTAGGGTCGAGAGGGTTCCAAACAAAGATCGGCATAGGATCAATCTTAACTTCTTGGCAAAGTTCGGCAAGGTAAACTAATACTTCCGGAGCATCCTCAGCACTAAGGGGCTGGAGATGGGATCGCCACATTTTCCAAGTCGGTATTAACCAGTAGATAAAACCAGCCACAATAAACAAAATTACAACGGCACCGAAAACACCTAAAGCTCGAACCCGATCGGCAGGTACCATACATTGTTCAAATGCATCCCTTTGTGCAAGTACATTGTAGGGATAGACTGACATTGCCTTTTCTTTACAGCGCGCTTGAGTTTCAAGACTTCTTGCCAAAACGCCAGGAATGGTATTGTATAACAACTGATAGATTATCAAGCTCACTCCGATCACCGAGACAATGAGCAATACAAATCGAAAATCTGTGTCAGAGGGAAAGACAAATGGGTTGAGTCGTGATGAACGATTACCGCTCTGTGAATTGGTTGACATTGGTTTTTCCTATTAACAAAACTATCTTACGAATCTACAATGATATGAGCATTAGTAGGATAAGTGCAGAGATGCAGAAAAGTATCACCAAACCTTTTTATGAAGAAGCTACAAGTCTACCAATAAAGGAATCAGCTAATAATCGTGCGGTTTTTTCAGAGAGTCTCAATTGGAGAGCTTGTGAGAAGACTAAGTCGCGAAGTTCCATTATCTGTTTAGGTGTTAGTGGGAGTGATGCCCCTTTATCTGAATTCTGTCCAGTCTCACCTATCCTTTCTTCTTTATTTCCCCCGATACGTAAATAGTGGAACATACTCCGTACAACATCGTCAATGAAATTTTTTGTTTCTTTTTGGACGGATCCCTTGACTGTGGTCACGACAAAGTTAACAACAACGGAGGATAAAGCTAGTACAGTTGGCGTAATAAAAGTCGCGACAGATTCAGTGCCAAACCCGAGCATCTCGTCTTTACCAGTTTGAGGTTTTAGAGCTTCTTCAGGGTCTCTGATATAAAACTCGCTCTGAGCTCGGAACATCGGCATTTCCTGTGGAGCAATCTCCGCCACTATATCCTTAGCTAGGTTGATAACAAGTTGGTTTTTGTTTGACTGAATCATATTAACCTCCATTGAAACGCGTTTATTGACAGTTTACCTTTGTGATCGCAAATCACATGTTCCGTCAATCATCTTATGGTTGGCTGCCCCGAGACGCCAATTCGACGGATGTGCCCGCACTAGGTAAGTTATGGACTATATGCCATGCATCGCTGGTAATGCTCTGGATAATCAGACCGTACTCGGTTCTCAAGCCTGTGTGCGATTAGCGGATTCTGCTTCGCGTCTGCTGCCAGGTGTGTGAACCCGGCGTGAGCTGCATAATCAGGATTCCAATGGTCCGCCATCGAGTTATATAAGTATTCAATCCGGATATTTCCTAATGGCAAAACAGTTGCAGTTTTGTGATAATCAACGAAAGCCGAAAGTAAATATTGTTCGACCACCAGCATTAACATGCGTTTGTCGTGAAGCAATTCCAGCGCATGACTATTGGCTGGATCTTCAATCAGTCTCAGTGACGCGTTGGAGAAGTGCTGGATGAAATCGATGCGATTGCCACCAAAAATGCCACAACATATTGCCTGATTATGGTGCGTACGCTGATACCAATGCCACTCCTCCGGCAACCAGCCTTTGGCTGTGGGATTTAGAGCATGGGCAAAGCGTTCCGGCTGATAATATGGCGTGCTCGCCGAGATCGGCTCTGGGTTTTGCGCGAACACGTCTGCGCATTCCAATCGCGCCGGCAAAGGTTTCCACAAAAACACATCGTTATCAATATGCACAAACGGCTGTGTCTGCATCCGGTAAGCATAAATCTTACCCAGCGCCCACCAGTCGGGGTTGTGTTGTTCAAGTGCGTTAAGCTCGGTCGAGACACAAGTGAATGGCAATCCAAGCCGGTCCACCAGCATCCGGGCCCCAGCATCGTCCGTGATCAATGAGGTATCAGGGTAGTGCTGCCTCGCCGTCTCGACCGAAAGGACCCACGCGAACAGGTGGTGCCTCTCGCTTGGCCAGCTGAAGCGGCGATGCGCTTCAAAGGGCTTGCTCCAGAAAGACCAGATCGCTTTCAATTTGGGTTTGGTGGTCAATTATGGCACCCCGAGTTGTTCGAATTGGCGACGTAGATCGTCTGCAGTTTCCGCCGTGACAGTGCCTCCTGAATCCACCGAAATAATCCAGAGTGGCGCGTAGTGATGTCTGATGCCGTGCGGTGGTCGCGCTTCAGGTGCAATTTTTGAGCCTGGCCACTCAACATCGCCAGTTGCTGTACGCGCCGGGATCAGCCAATAATCACCTGTATAGTATGTGCCATGAGGCTGGAACTGGATTTGAACCCCATCCTCCAAATCAATCCATTCGTCTGTGATCTCCGTTACTTCCAGAACACCATCGTCGGCGTGCTGATCCCACCTGCGCAAGATGGGATGCTTTGTTGGATCTCTGCCTATAGCTGGGTCAGGGCCGGTTTTAAGCGTGACTATGTTGTCATCGTAGTTAATGGTGTCAACTTGTAATAACGGTTCTGCCTTATTCCGTAATGTATAGTCATCATCTACGATTTCCACCCAATCATCGGGTTGTAGGCCAAAGCGAGCTTCGCGCCCCAAACTAAAGAGGGTCACACCATTATCGTTAATATTTTTAATAGGGAAAATGACGGAACCATTATCACGTGACCATTTGAAGGTTGCCCCATTCCCAGCCGTACCCGCATCATGGATCTCCACGCGATATAACTGGTTTTCCGCGCCCCGGTAACGCGATTCGGGGGGTGTAATGCAGGGATCCTCAGGAGCAGAGAGTGCCTGAATTGCTCTAGCTCTGAGTTGTCCAATCCCCGGCTGGATTTCATCCCCTAATTCCGCAAGAAATTTCTCGTAATTTTTGGCATCCTCCGCAGAGATAGTGGATGCTTTGGCCTTTACCTGCCAAACCAGTTGCGCACGAGTGGCAGTATCGGGACCGTTCAAAGCTGACTCTCGGATACTGACCACACTGCCATCCTTGTCTTCCATTTCCAGGTAAGTGATGTGCCGCTCCCAGATATCGAGGTAGATCAGGTAACTTCCTTCAAAATCATCATCTGATTCGGACAGTGGGTAGCTGGGCTGGGCATCAAAGCTGATGTAGTCGTTATTTTCACAGAGAATGCCATCTACATAGTAATGGCCTTTTCCAATTAATAGCTTGGGCTGTGACTCTTGCAAATGACGCTTTAGTGCATCCTTGTCTTCGGAGTCAGGTAGTTCTTCAATGCGCTCATCAGTCGCTATGATCTCAAAGCCGAATTTTATGCGAATAAGCTCTTCCATCCCTTGTGGATCGGTCACGGTGATGTTCGCAGGCCCACCATGTGGCCCGATCAGGTCTGCGGCGAGTGTCTGCAAATAATGCAGGATGATAGCAGTTTGCTCGTTGGTATCGGCATCGACCTGAACGCGCCCCTGTTGATTGAGAACGCGAGTATAGTGTTTGCTCGCATCGAATGTGTCGCGTGTGAAATCGCCTTTCATTCTTACCTCCTAACTTGCGTAAATTATGCCTACATCTGTGCCAGCGGGTGTGTATTCCTCGAGACGGGCGTGTAGGTTTGTCTCCCGCTGTGGGTTGAATAGATCATGGAACACGCCCATCTCCGACTCATCATCCGCTCCACGTTTGATTTCCTCCGCGCAGGTCTCAGCCAACTGGCAATACGCTGGTCTGCCATAGCGAACGCTGTTGAACTGTGGGCGAACCCGTACCTGCTCTCGCAATCTGGCAGCCTTGATATCTTCTCGCAATTGATCCGGTTCTGGCAGTGTATCCATCTTCCTGGCTTCAGCGCGCACACTAGCTTCGGCAGCTTGTTCTACCAGATCGGATTGACAGCTATAACGGCGCGGCGTGCGGCAGCCGGGCGGCACATAGCAGAATCGCATACAGCCCAACTGGCGTCGCGCAACGTTAACGCAGCCAGTGAAGATGGAGTTCTCAGCCAACTCGATTGCGTGCACCTGAACGATGCCGAATACCGTACTGCGCTTGATCGTCAAGAGCGCATGGGCGACGATTTGGCCCGGAGCACCCAGGACTTCACGCTCATCGCTGGTGGCATCCAGGATGCTGTCGCTGATTTGCACAGGTATCGGTTCGGCCGTCACCTGATTCTCATTGATCTCAATGGAGCCAACAATACTGTGTTCGATCCGGACGCGCGCCCGTATGTTATAAAGCTCCAGGCTCGGCTCGTTGGGCCGTTTGGGCTCGCAGTTTTTTTCCAATCCCCAACCCGGCACCAACGTGCAATGGCGGATGATAATCTCCGTAAAACAGGTGCTATCCTGCCCGTCGTCCGTGGTTGCGTGGAGAGTCTCTTTGTCGGCTGGTGGATTTCTTTCACCAGGTATTAAATGTTTAGTCTCAACTTGCGCCCGCATCTCATCATCGGCTCGAATGTGCACCGGACGGCCCGTGATAATCAGCCCATCAAGGGTGAAACGGCTGCCAGGCTCCATCGTCACGTGCAGGGAATCCGGAAACTCCGCCTGATAATCCAGCAGGCGGATGACAGGTCGCTTATGGTTGGCGGCGCGAAGCTGTAGAGAGTGGTTCGCCTTGAGTGTAATGTCGAAGGGCAGCACGTATATGCCGCTCCTGGTAATCTCGATGACAGCATCATTGGGTTGGTTTTCGAACTTAGGGTTACCCACTTTCCAGGGGGTTAGCGCGTTATTCAGTTCTGTGACATTTTCCACCCGAATCACCTCAGCCTCCAAAGAATGTTGCAGAGGACGGTCATACTCCCCCCCACCCATATTCGCGCTAAAGCCATAGTGATAGGAAACACGCACCCCACGTAAGCGCCGCGCAGCGCGGCCCGTACCACGCTGGGGCAATTGGCTGGGAGGAAAAGCAATACGGCCTAGCACCGGGTCGACGGCGATGTGGTTCAGCGGTGGCCGGTATTGCCATTTTGTAAGATCGGCTACGATGATGGCCTCGGGCGGTATAGGCTGGGGGGCGTTTTCATCAGGCCAATCTTTGGCCCAAATGGCGAAACTTTTGTCCTCCCCGTAATATTGACTGGTGTATGTTGAATCTTCGCGGGCATGGAGCATATCGTTTTCCAAGTCCCGCCGGCGGATGGGAGCAGGTAAATTCAATTCTTCAGCAATGTGCGTCGGTTCCCATTCACCCTCCGCCTTGATGAACAGCAGCGTATCGTTTCCAAGCGCACTGAACGTATAACAGTGTGGCCCGCTTTCCTCCAGGCAATAGGCTTGTGTGTTCGTCACAGAATAGGCTTTGAGCCGCCACACGAACAGGCCCACACTGGGGATGTTGTAACGACCAAGGGTGCGCACAGAATTGATGCGGCGTACATCAACTGTGTGCGCGATATTGTCGAATGGACCATCGAGCAGATCCAGCGCATCGCCATCGCGCAGGTCTACCGTTTGCGCGCGATCCACGTACAAGTGGTTGATGTTTTGCGTCCAGGCGAGCAGTTTGAAGAATTCAACTGCGCGCGCCGGCCAGCCGGCCACGTCCATAGCCAACTCTTCAAGCAAGGCTAGTGTGCCTTTGCGCCTGCGATTATGAATCGTATCCGCCACATCACGGCGGGGGATCAAGATCTTGTTGCGCGCAAGTCCCTGAGGAGTGTTGACATCCCCCGGCTCACCCGCCTCATGGGCAAGCTGATAACCGATCAACTCGCCTATATAGGGTACCGCCCAATCCTGGCTGGTTTCGATGAACCAGTTTTCGTACAATTGCCTGATGTCATTTTCGACCAGGTTAACTTGTTCGGTGATGACACCGAGCAACGCCCGCAGTGGATAGCCGCGCTCGGCGTCCCTGATGCGGTATATAACAGGCAAGAGTTCGTAGAGACGGTCAAGTGATTCGTTCATAACTTTACCTCATTAAGGATCAATGCAGCTTCAACCTCCGGAGATAAGAATGCGAGTTGTGCTGGACGAATCGTATTTCCTTCAGTAGCAGCCAGATTTACAATTACCCGAGACAGCGGCTCCTTAAGAGGTTTTCCTTGACTATCAGTGATGATATTCCCTTGAGCGTCTGTTAATGGCCCTGTGATCTTCGCAGCGATCTCGTCCGGTGTTAGCAGCCGACGCGTGCCCGGGTAGTTCTCATCCACGGTTTTTTCAGGAATGCCTCGCAGTGTATCCACATCCACGTAAGTGACACCTTCGATCGCCTGGATCGCGCTGACGACCTCACTCAACAACACGTCCTGTCCTAATTCGCGCCGCTCGAAACTGAACGTATCTAATAGCTTCGTGCGGATTTTTGGTACGACAGACTCCCAGAGATAATCGGGCAGGATGCGCACGTTCGCACTGATCACGATCAGCATTAACTCGCGCATTTCGACTTGCAGCGGTTGATAGTGATCACCAAATTCACGTAAGGCTTTGGTCAGATTGCGATACAGGTCAGAGCTTTTGTCAATTGGAATATCATCTGCACCAGCTATCGTAATGTGAGCCAGTTGGCGGCGTCCATCGCTGAGACGCGCTGCACTGGCCTTACCGATGCCAGCGAAGGTGCGCGCGAAGTCGGCGTAGTCCTGTGTGGAGACCAATCGATCCAACGCCAGTACCGCCAGCGGCGCGTTTTTGCGTGCCTGGTCGCGATTCTCTTTGTCTGCGCCACCTGAGGCGCGCAAGGGGTTAATGACCTCTTGTACCCCTAGCGGACGCGTGGCAAGCAGGCTGATCTGCTCCGCCTTGACGTTCCCCGCTTTGCCAATCCCGTTACGGTAGGCTGCCTTAACATTCTCCTGGCCGGTCGGCAAGCGCGCGCCTCGCTGGCCGTTTCCAAAGATCACGGTCGTCTTGCTATCATCAGAGGTGCGCGTGATGAACTTTCGGTCGGTTGGCCCCTGATCAGCGAGTGTTTCGGCTTCGTGCCATTCAATGTCGTTGACGCGTACGTGCAGCGTGTTCTCCACGCCGCGCGGGTTGGAGGCGGGGACGAATGTGAGAGGGGGCTGCTTAAGCGTGAAGGATTGCAACACCTGGCTGCTGTCGCCACTGCCCAGGACCTCGTTGCGTGTCTCCCCATGGGTTGCCTTCACCACGTTGCCATAAATGGTGACTGTATCGCGTTTGAAACAGTACTCCAATTGGTTGGCCAGCCGGATGAACGTGTGGATCTTTTCACCACGCAATGGTTCCCTTCCGTAGCTATAATAATCGCTTACCTGCGTTGCCTGGTCGCCCACCGATACACTCTGTACCACCTCGGCCAGCATCGCCAACTCGCCGGACTTCACTCCGGTGACCGGCACAGTCGCGTCCGGATTATCGGGGTCAGGCGCCTTAATATCTGCGCGTTCGCCCGACACGATTAACCAGCGACCGGCCTGAAGATCGGTGTACAACCCATCCAGCTCGATATAGTCATTCGGATCCGTTGCATCGTCCGGATTACAGATCGGATCGTTGATCGGATCATCGATTGGCTCCTCAGCCAGAGGTAATTCCTCGCTCTGGGCATAGACAACGGTGCGGCGGATGATCTGGAACTCCGCATCTCTTAATAATTGTTCTTCTTCCTCTCCCCCGCCGGAATGGAAGGGAGGGAATGTGAGCCATGAATCTCCAAGTACAACGCGGGTTGTTGGGCCAACCATGCCATATTCGCCACGCGAAGTATCCGCCTGGATCTGGCTGATCTTGCTAACCAACTCAGATGACTCCGACGGCTTAACTCGCGCGTTCCCAAGCGTGGCCATATCAATAGCATTGGTATCGACGACAATCCAGTTGTCCGGGAGAATCTTGTCATAACTTGCATCAAGATAAACAATCTTTTCTTCTTCGTGTTTGATTGTTTTTGTACCGTTATTTACTGGTACTTCTTCGACAATCGGCCATTCACCAATTGGCTTGACTTCTCCATCATTATTAGGAAGAATTTTCATGCGTTTTTGCGCTTTATTCCCGAAGAGTCCGGCCTTCACGCGAAGCGCGTATACCTTAATCTGGATATCAGGCGTGGTCTTCGTATTCGCCAATGCAATGGGCAACGATTCACGAGAACTTTTTTCGAATGTACCCATGATTTGTATGGTTGTGTCAGCTGTGGCTCGAAAAGCCATATCAACATTCCGCATCAAGTGAAATGCATTGGCTGGCGGAACCGATGCGGGCTTTGTCAAACCCGTGACGATTGGCGTGAACTGGTCACCCTGGAGGATCGCCTTTCCAACGTTTGCGAAGGCTGGGAACGTAAATTCACGAGCCAGCGCTTCCGCGCGCCGATTCGAGCTGCGCGCAACAACATCATTCAGCTCAGTCATCACACTTTCCAGCCAGGGCCAAAGTTTGCTGTATTGGGGATTACCCTCAGCCGTCTCTCGCTCCCTTGCCAGCCCGGGCAAAGTTTCATTGTTCAGATGAGCGATCATAGCTGGGAAAGGTACATCCTCGGCCAGATGCTGCCGCAACGATTCTAAATACCCGCTCACGGTTCTGAACATCTTGGTACTACGCGATAGGTCTCGCCTTTCAACCTCTACTTCTAAATGACTCACAATAATATTGTTTAGCAGTACTTTCGTCTCTACCGCGATTTCTTCCGGGCTCGCTGGAGTTTGGGCAGGCGGCTTAGGGTGCCAGTCCTGTAATCTGACCAATGTACGGTCGGCTTCGGTATCAGGCTGGACATCTTTTACACGCACGAATTGAGGGGTCCCTGTGCCAAAGTCAATCAGCAATGGATCATTGGGTTTCAGATTTGTGCTGG
The DNA here is from genome assembly GCA_050115035.1 of Anaerolineales bacterium. Taxonomy (GTDB): domain Bacteria; phylum Chloroflexota; class Anaerolineae; order Anaerolineales; family Villigracilaceae; genus JAABUE01. Next base: position 10,781 of record JASFRG010000113.1, read on the forward strand.
TGCCTTTCAAATACACGCGCGGATAACCATCGTTGCTGATTGACTTTTCCGTCTGCGGCCTGCTTATGCGCGGCCTGAGTATATTCCACGCCGCACGTGCTGGGAGCGGCTCGGATGTTTCGAAAGATTGCGGCAGCTCATCAGGCCCTGGCACACTCTGGCTGCGTGCTCCCGCGGGAATAATGACTTCGTCTTTGAAGTTGTCATCAATTGTGTAAACCAGATAGACCGTCGAGGCAACGCCTGGACGCAGAGCATAACCTACCAGGCGCGCCAATTCCAGGATCGAGCGGCGCTCCGTAGCTGAACGCAGGTAGCCCTCGTTGGCGATGCGCTCCTGATAGAACGTCAACACATCACCGACCGTTGCCCACGCGTCGAGAAATGCGATGGAGGCATCGTCAGGAGCGCGTGTGGTCAGAGCGCGCAGCGGGTAAACTCGTTCAACCTTTGGCCGCCCATCTTCGTCCACACCCTCCTGTGGAATGTCAAGGAAGAAACTCGATAGGCGCGCTTTCATTGTCTCAAGGAAGCTCGCATGGGAACCCATGCGATATTCTAGTGCTTCCAGGCCAGGCCGATTCGCAACCAGTATTGGTGTGAGTGCTTCAATGCCTTCGCAGCAGTTGCAAGAATCTTTCATCGTTCACCTCGCACATCCAGGCCCAGCCTGCCATGTTCGGGAAAGCTGGGATCATTATCCAAGCGTGCAACTTCCAAGGGACTGAGCCGCAACACACCCGCATCAAGTTCACCGTTGTCACCCTCATATAAACGCTGCAACCTGGTTACCTTAACACTCTCCACGCCGGTTACAGTTTGCGCCAAGGCGACAAGTTTGCTCAGGTAAATACCCTCCCCAAACGTCAGATTATCCGGATGGAAGAATCCGAGCCGGCCTTTGGGCAGGACGCGATTACTGAAGATATCGAGCAGTGCCCTCTTAACATGCCCGCGCAGATAGCCCGGCAGCACACACACAGTCATTTCGATATCCAGCGGGACGTAATGTGCTGGCAATACAGCCAGATCATGGCCGATGCGGCGATAACGATACAGGTCATCTTTGACTGCGTCCAATAGTTGTAAGTCAGTTTCTGCCCTGCCGAACGGATCAACAGCAACCTGCGCTTCGTACCAGCTACCAGTCCAGGCCAATGTGGCTGCGGCACCCTGCAGCTGACTCTCGAAATCGCGCTGAGCTAATTCAGCATAATCCCCGGCGGTGATGGCGCGCTGTATTTCTTTGCGGAAGGCGAATGGCGCGAACAGTTTGACTTCAGCCATCGGTTCTGGCTCGGTACCGCCACGTGCGGGCAAGGGGTTCCGAACCTGCAAGCGAACTCCGCTCAGAAGCGTATCGCGGAACATCAAATGCGAGATCGCCTCCGCGCCTACGTTGCCAGCGACGCCGTTGCCGATGCGATAGGTCGCGAAGAAAGCTGACCCAGCTTCTGGTAGACGTCCCAGTTCGCCGTTGCCAAAGCGAAGATGCGCGGTTCCGTCGTTATCGATTTCAATGACGACGTGCGAGTCGTCCGGCCCGCTGTTCAACAAATCGAATTTAGCAGACCACGCCATGAGCATTTGCCCGAGCTCGTCGATCAGAGCTTGTGGTAATCCATCCGGGATCGTATCCTCCTCACTAGGCTGATCCAGCAGCTCCAGTGTCTCTTTGGACAGGCGGGTACGCAATGCTTGTGCGACTGGGTTCGATGGTTCCTGCAGGGTAGATATCAGTCTCGTAGGGTCGAGCCGATCGGCCAGGCGAAATAGCGGGCCCAGGTGCTCGCAATCGGTTGCCGGCCCAGCGGGGGCGCTGTTCAAACCGATCTGCGGCAAGGCACGGCGAACATTTTGCTCGACCTGGCGTTTGGCAGACATAATCGGATTCCCAGGGGCCCGTTCCTGTGGCAGTGGTTCGCTGAACGTCAGCGGGGTCTTACTCAATACCGGACGGAAGCGCCCCGGCGTGAAGCTGACATCGCCCAGGTGATCTGCGCAATTGCACTCTGCCTGCATGGAAGTGCAGGGCACAACGTCCAAATCCTCGGGCGGCTGGGTACGGCCATGATCTACCAGGATGACATTGCCACAGGCTAAACTGATGTTTTCGAGATAATGGCAACCGTGGGACGCATCGGTGATGGCCGAGATACACAGTGGGAAGGGAAGCGCGTCTTCGATTGCCCATTCGATTTCGAGAACGGGAATCGGAGGGTTGTAAAGTGTGTCTTCACTCTCTGTTACCCTGGTCAAGCGAATCACATGGCGATGTGATGGATCGGCGTCGGCTGGATTCCCCGTGCGCGGGCCTATGACTTCCTCGAAGATCAGCACATCCCCCACATCCAAATGCAATTGACGTTCACGTTCAGAGGTATGTGATGGTGTTTCAGGAGGCTCCACAGATGAGTTCCGCGCGTTCTGTGGTGAATTCTGTTCTTGTGGTTCATCCGGAGTGGGAGGAGGATTAACATATTCATCTCTTAGCGTGGCTGAGGTGGCTCCCCGTGGCAGGCAACATTCACGCTGCCCCCAGGTATAGAAACGTAATTTGTTATGCGCCACAAATAGTTGAATAGCCTGAGTTGTCATAGGCTCGAATACTTCGTATTGCTCTGCTGGAATTTGTCGTAGCTCATCCGTAGTCAATATCGCACCAGTTGACATTTGTGCATCGTTGAAGGCAGTGGTGAAGAAGATCTTTTTGGGATCGAGCGCATGCTCACCGGTAAGGTCCGTATCCGTCTTAATGCAGATCCAGGCGCGGGCGTTGCAGCCCTCATGCATATAATAGTCGACCAGGCGAGCGTGACGACGCACCGAGATACGCTGGCGTGCGGTATCAAGATACGCTTCGGTGGCGACAGCATCCTGGTAGTAACTGAGATGATCGCCGACATAAGCAAGGACTTCGACCAGCGCGATGCCGAGATCGGGAACATGCCGCTTCTTCCAATCGGGCATGATGAGTGAGAGCCGGTCCAGGATGAGTTGGCGAAAACTGGCATAGTCTTTGGCGAGATAATTGATCTCGGGTTCGTCCAACTCTGGGGGCGGGCAGGTGTCGATGGGCGCGCAGTCCAGGTCACTGGGACAATCTACTTTGAACGAGAAGTCGATGTGATCGTAGAAAGGATCGATATTCTCAATACCGACCAGTCGTAAGGTGTAAGTTGAAAAGTCGCCGTATTTGTCCAAGCGCACTTCCATCGAGTCATCCAACTCGGGATTAGGCTCCCCCGTCTTGGGGTCTTTAGCCTGCGTTACCTCGATGTCCGTTACTCGAATCCTCCGAATGCGTGCACCGCCCTCAATATATACATACTGCTTCAAACGTTCCTTGTACGATTCGGCTTTCTCGTCATCCTGTTTCAAGAGTTGCGATGGTGCTTTACCCAGAAAATAGACTGTCAAGGTGCGTTGATCGCCACTGACGTCAAGGTAATCCAAACCATTCATCCCGGTTTTGCGCCGCACGGCATCGCGGCGTTGATCGTCTTTGCAAATTGCGGTTGTATTCATAAATCCTATACCTGTCGCGTGAAGCTGGCTGTCTGTTCCTGGTTGGTACGCCTCACTACGTATTTCAAGTCGACGGCCAAAGTTGAATCCTGGCTTGTGACCTCCAGCGCCAGGACCTCGATCACATCACCCAACCATTGCTGCAAAGCAGATTGCGCGGTGAACTGTAAGGTCGCTGCCAACTCCGGGCTGTTTGGCGCAAAGATCAATTGCAGTAAACCACTGCCGAAGTCTGGACGGTTGACTCGTTCGCCCGGGTTTGTAAATAACAACTGTTCGATCATGTCACGGATGTGATCGTCATCGCTCGTGGTGGCCGTTCGCCCACGGCCATCGAAGTTGAAAGGGAAGTCAATGTTCATCATTTGTTCTCCATATCACATCCAGTTTTATCTATCACCAAAGCAATTTGAGTTATGTTGCGGTGACGCGGGTCTGTGTCACGACAGTGATCAACGGTGTACCGGTCGGGGCACAGATTGCCTGGCTGTCAAACAACAATAACGGTTGACCGTTCGAAGTCACGCGGGTGGCTGCTGTGACGTATTGGGCCGTCACACATGGACCGTTCGCCGCGGAAGGCGGTGGCAGCGTACAACCCGATATGGCATAAGGCGAGGTAATGGCCACTGTCGGTTGGCCCGTCACCGTTACGCGCGGATTGGGCGCAGTAGGCTGTGCCTGCCCGGCATGTGAACACACCACTGTTGCACCGACGTGCAATAAAAAGCCAGGCATCTCTACACCACCACCAGGGCGCCATTGTTGATCGTCACGGATGGGCCGACCAGCGTAATCGTCGCACCCTTGCCGTTCGAGATGTAAATGCCCGAATCATTGACCACGATCATCGCGCCGGTCGTGCTCTTGAGGATGATGCCTCCAGTGGCAGGCGATGGCGGCATATCGCTGATCATGACCGAATGTTGCAATAAAGACTGAATAATAATATTGGGATCAGCTGGATTGCCCGCCCGAGCAAGCGGCGGAACATCCGACTGCGCGCCCCAACGGCAACCTACCCAGATTGGATAGTCCGGATCGCCGTGCTCGAACTCAACCCAGACCCCGGCGCTGATCGGTGGAACCATATACACGCCCATCGGCGGTCCGGTCGGCCCGGCCAGGGGCACGCATGGCTCGGCCCAACTGGATGGAACGAGACCCAACACGTCGGGAACCTGCACAAGCAATCGCCCACGCTGCATGGGGTCGACATTGTTGACTACCGTGCCGCGATACTTGCCATAATAGGTCTGTGAACCATTTCCGTTACTCATGGGATCACCCTTGGGGTTAGCGATATCAATCCATCTCTGGATAGGCTGAAATTCTGTTTGTACTCGCCAGGCTTGATATTGTGCGTCACGTTGTTGACGTAGTACATGCCGTCATAAGCATGTCCTGCGCCGCGCACGCCCACCAGTTGTCTCGAGCGCAGGACCCGCCCGTATCTTAGGACATCAAGTGTGCCCGAACCAGTGATGGCATCCGAGGCAGCAAAACTCATTCCAAGAGCACGTTTGGCTGCCCGCTCTGGATAAAGTTCTGCCATATTTGATGGAAATTGCACTTTCGCGGGCGGTGTCAGTCGTGCGCCCATGGGTGGTCGAAGCACACTGACGTTGGGGACTGGAATCGATAACGCTACTTTCTTTGTTGCAGGATCGAGGATTGTGATGACAACAATTTTTTTCTCCAATCCATTGAGGCTAAAACTTAATGATTCGACATTGGTATGCCCATCCATGTTGACGTTGAGCGCAGGCTGTGGGATTGGCAAACGAATATCCGGTCCCCAATAAGCAATGCTAGTGCCTGGCGCCGGTCCTGGCTCGACATAGAATACATGACCGCACTCACTTGCCAGAACTCGCATATATGCAAGGTCAGTACCACGATGGGTTGGAATTCTATCCGCATAGACCGGCACCTCATAAATCACCGGTGGGATTGCAATTGGAACGATGCCAAACGCCAGGTACTTCGCCAGAATAGCATAGATACGTGCAACATCCGGCATCATGGGAT
>JASFRG010000114.1:0-16088 GCA_050115035.1 Anaerolineales bacterium
TGTCAGGGTGAAAGTGAATGTCCCGGTCGTTTCATTTGTAGAATCGTGAGAAGGTTTCCGATGGAAAAAAACATCCGCATTTTAATCGTTGATGATCATGCTATTGTCCGAGAGGGTTTGCGTGGATTGATCGAGGTCGAGCCGGATATGGAGTTGGCAGGAGAAGCATCCTCAGGTGTGGAAGGCGTCGAGAAGGCGCTAACATTACGTCCGGATGTGATTCTGATGGATTTGCTCATGCCAGAGATGGATGGGGTTACGGCTATCAAGGAAATTAAAATGAACTGGCAGGAGGCGCGTGTTCTGGTGTTGACCAGTTTCCTAGAGGACGACAAGGTTTTCCCGGCTATCGAAAGCGGTGCGCTTGGATATTTGTTGAAGGATACTCAACCAGACGAATTATTAGATGCTATTCGAGGGGTTCACAGCGGTGAGACGATGTTGCATCCCTCTATCGCTAAGAAAATTATGCAGCGTATTCAGGAGAGCGGCGAGGACAGCAAGAAACCAGAGGGTCCAGAACTGACCGAGCGTGAGTTGGACGTGTTGAAATTGCTGGCACAGGGAGACGGGGACCGGGATATTGCTGAGAAGCTGGTGGTCAGTGAGCGGACGGTGCATTTCCATGTTGGGAATATTCTGTCGAAATTGCATCTGGCCAACCGTACGCAGGCTGCCTTGTATGCTATTCGTAAAGGATTGGCGAAACCGGATATCGATTAAATTTCTAATACCTGCTTCCCAAAAGGGGGGCTTCAAATTAAACCTTGCGATAGTTCAGACATCGCAAGGTTTTGCTTTTCCACAATTTCACCAAATAAAAAAAACTGGTATTTTTACCGATTAGAACTGCCATAAATGCCGTTGAGCCGGGGAACCTTATCAGTTAAAAAAGATGATGTATTAATTTCGATCTATCAAAAAAGAAAATCAACCTATGACATGGATAAACGAACAACCATTTCTAGGAGCAAACCATGAACTCTGTGAATGAAAAACAAATGAAATCTCAACCGCAAGTTTCTCTACAGCAACGACTGTCAGGTTTTCTGTTCAGCCCTCACCCCTCTGTTAAAGATATTGCGGAACGTAGAAAATCGCAATTATCAAGTACCCTAGCTTTTGTGCTTGCATGCACAAACGGTCTCTCTCTCTTTTTTGTCGGTAGGGAAAGCACCGATGTAACTTTCTTCATTCAGGTTATCCTGACAATTGTATCCTTTGGTGCTTACTTGATGAGCCGCTTCCCTCGTTTCGTTTGGGGGAGTGTGGTAATGGTTTTATCACTGTCGCTTTCGGGATTTGCAAATGCACTAACAGGTCCAGATGATCCTTCCCGGGCGTTCTTCGTCACTATTCCGATTGCATTTGCAATAGGAAGCGCATTGTTGTCCATTTGGTGGAACGCGATTTTGTTTATTGGAAGCGTGCTTGGTGTCTTGCTTCTACCGCTAATGTATCCCGCATTCACATTCGTCGATGTAGGACATACTTTGGCGGTCCTCTTCCCGATAGGGGTATTGTTGCTCGTTTTGCAGGTATTCCGTAACAATCTCGAACGAGATAGCCTGGTAGAAGTTCAAATGGTTAACCAGGAACTGCGTGAACTGGGTGCTCACCTTGAGCAACGCGTAGCCGACCGGACCAAAGCGCTGGCTACATCAACGGAAGTCAGCCGCAATCTCTCGACCATCAACCAGAAAGATGAGTTAGTGAAAGCGGTGGTAGAACAGGTAAAGGCTGCATTTGATTACTACCATGTGCATATCTACCTGGCCGAGAGAGATGAACTGGTAATGGCAGGTGGCACAGGGGAAGCAGGGGAAAAGATGCTGGCAAAAGGTCATAAGATTTCAAAAGGTCGTGGTCTGGTGGGACGTGCAGCAGAGACTAATGCACCTGTATTGGTAGCGGATACTTCGCAAGACCCTGATTGGCTGCCTAATCCTTTGTTACCAGAAACAAAGTCTGAAGTGGCTATTCCGATCTCTTTCGGGGAACAGGTACGGGGCGTATTGGATGTGCAGCATAATGTGGCCAACGGTTTGAGCCAGGACGATGTGGACTCCTTGCTCTCGATTGCCAACCAGGTAGCGATCGCACTACAGAATTCAGAATCATACACCGAAATTCAGCGTAATCAGGATCTTCTATCTGAAGCTCTACGCATTTCTCGCCTTGCAAACTGGGAATACGATGTAGATCAAGACCTCTTTACCTTCAATGACCACTTCTATTCAATTTTCCGTACAACGGTTGAAAAGGTCGGCGGATACAAATTGTCCTCTGCAGACTATGCCCGGATGTTTGTTCACCCCGACGATGCGGCACTCGTAGGTTCTGAAATTCAAAGAGTTCTTGAATCCAAGGAACGTCATTTCACTACAGCCCTGGAGCACCGTATCATTTTTGCAGACGGCGAGGTGGGCTATATCTCTGTCAGAATCAACGTTGAACGTGATGAGAACGGAAAGATCATCCGTTGGTATGGTGCGAATCAAGATATCAGCGAGCGTAAACGTCTGGAAGAATTCAATCACAAACGCGCCACCCAACAGGAAACCCTAAACCTGATCTCACAAAAAATTCAAAGTGCAGTCACCATTGAAGAGGCTATGCAGATCACAGCCCGTGAATTGGGACATGCGCTGGGTAAGCGCCAAACTCTGGTTGCCCTTGAACCGTCCGCTTTGAACGGCAATAGAACATCGGCCGACCTTGAACGAAGTGAACAGGAGTAACAAATGACTCACACAAATCCGTTATCCACAGAAGATATGAACAAGAAGAGAATCGCTTTCCGTATCGTTGCGGCCATTCTCGGCGGTTCACTGGTGGGACTGGTCTTCAATCTCGTCATTGCAGTTCAGGTTAATGCCTGGCAAGTATATGGCATTCTTGTGCCTGTAATTATCCTGGGTATCCTGGCTTTAAATAGTTTGAGTCTTATCCGTAACGGGCAAATGGAAAAGGGCATGTGGCGGATCATCGTTGGGATGTTAGTCATTTTGCCACCTTTTGTGCTTCTGATCTCCGGGGTGGGCATAATTCTCGGTCTTATCATTGTTATTACCGCTTATCTCTATGCAAGCCAGACTCTGCCAGCAGAGGATGTCAGGCGGATTCTTTTTGCCAGCCTAGGTGTGGGTGCTCTTACAGCATCGACCGATTTTCTCACCCTTGAATATCGGTTGCAGATTCCCGAAATTCAAGCCTTTGCGCCTGCCATCACAGTATTTACACTGTTGTTTATTGGGTTCTTCGTGGTCCGTCGAGCCTGGGGCCGCAGCTTGCGCAATAAGCTGTTGGTAGCATTTATCGGAGTAACGGTGTTTGCTGTTGGTGCTTTGGCCATGTATGTGTATATATCAACTTCTGGCATTCTTCGGGAAGGTCTCGAACGCGAACTTACACAGCACACTGCTGAAGTTGGGATTCGGCTTGGTGACGTGCTCAACGAACAGGTCAACACACTGACTACCTTATCTTTGAACGAGGTTTTACGAACCAGTGTGGAAACGCAAAACGATTCTTACACAGGAAGTACTGACACCATTCAAGCAAAATTATATGCCGAAGATGAGCGCTGGCAGGCTGTAAATGAGACAAACAACAATAGCGATTTCCTGGTGCAGTGGCGTCTGACCAACGCGGTTGCCCAGGAGTTACTCGAATACCAAAAAATCTTCCCTGCCAATGTGGAGGTCTTTGTCACTGATGTATATGGTGGGTTGGTTGGCGCCACCAACCGTACCTCCGACTACTATCAGGCTGATGAAGACTGGTGGCAAGCCGCTTACAACAATGGACAGGGGGCAGTCTATATTAGTGAGCCTGAATTTGATGAAAGCTCAGATGCGCTGGCTGTTTTGATCGCGATGCCGTTAAAAAACTATCAGACCGGTGAAATCGTAGGAGTTTTACGAACAACTTATTTGGCATCCGCACTTACAGGTATCCTCCAGGAGGAAGTCGGTCAATCAGGTGAAACGGACCTTTTTATCCCGGGAGAGGTTGTATCACACATCCATGCTGGACAATTCGAATCGGTTGAGGCGGGTAAGTTTGAACAATTACGGGCAGTTGCCGACCAGGGCATGGCCGAGATGGATTATGAAAGCGTACAAAGCGTTGTTGTCCAGGCTCCTATGCGGACATTGGGAGGCAATTCGACTGTAGACAGTCTGGGCTGGATCGTTCTCTTCCACCAACAGCAACAGGAGGCTTTTGCCCCTCTCAATTCCCAGGTGCGTGGCTCGTTGATCTTGATGGCGGTCGTTGTGGTCCTTGCTATTGCAGCGGCATACGGACTGTCTGTATTTCTGATCGGGCCAATGGCAAAACTAACAAAAACGGCCGAAGAAGTTGCTGCGGGTGACCTGAGTAGTCGCGCAGAGGTGACAACTTCAGACGAAATTGGTACGCTTGCCAGTACATTCAATAGCATGACTTCCCAATTGCAAGAAACTTTGCAGGGGCTGGAGCAACGCGTCTCTGCTCGTACCAGAGACCTGGAAATCGTGGCTGAAGTGGGGACCGCCACCGCCACAATTCTGGAATCCAGCAGATTATTACAGGAAGTGGTTGATCTGACCAAAGAACGCTTCGACCTGTATCATTCCCACATTTACCTGCTCGATGAAAAAGGCGAGAATCTGATATTGACTTCTGGTGCCGGGGAACCAGGACGTGTCATGGTAGCGGAAGGGCACTCGATCCCGCTTGACCGTGAGCAATCCCTCGTTGCCCGCGCTGCTCGCGAACGGAAGGGTGTTACCGTGAACGATGTGACACAAGCTCCGGACTTTCTACCCAACCCGTTGTTACCTGATACACGTTCTGAGCTGGCTGTCCCCATGATTGTCGGTGGCAATGTCATTGGCGTGTTCGACATCCAATCTGAACAAGTTGGGCGCTTCACCGAATCGGACGTCAATATTCAGACCACCATGGCCGCACAATTAGCCACATCTATTCAAAATGTGCGTTCGTTCGAAAAGTCCAAAAAACAGGCTGAATTGGAAACCGTGGTCAACAGTATTGGGCAGAGAATCCAGCGCACGACCACAATTGAAGATACGCTTCAAACTGCTATTCGTGAACTTGGAACAGCGATTGGGGCCTCACGTGTCAAAGCCAGCCTTCGGTCTGCTTCCACCAGTGCGGAACTCACGTCCTTTGAGCTTGCTAAACCAGTTCTAACAGCAGACGCAGAACATAAAAATGGTTCCGGTTCTGTCGATCCCAGGAGCGCATACGCTGACTGATCAACGGTAATGAATCAGGAGTTGTGAAATGACTCAATCAAATCAATTACAAACAAAAGAGAAGACCTCTTCGGATGTTCAATTGCAACGAAAGTTCTGGGGAATTATTGCGATATCCGTATTAGCGTTTTTTTCAACTTCTTACGTTCTATTTAGCCTTATTCAAGGTGAACTAACAACGGCCACCTACATTTTGATGACCGTCTATGCTGTAGCCATAGTGTTATCCGTGACAACCTTTATCCTTGCCATTCGTCGTCAGGTGGATCTGGCATTGATAATAATATTCTATTATTTTTTGATTACCCTGGTTGTAGGGCCTGCTACAACGCAAGGGCGCACCTTGAACTCAACGATTACGATGCTGGTGATTGGTACTGTCATGATTCGGTGGTTGTTGCCACGATCGTCCTGGCACAGGAATGCAGCCTACCTTGCCGGTGCTTTTGTTCTGGCATGGGGCTTCGAATGGATCGATCCATCCTGGCGTGTCATTAGAGGTTCGTCTATATTCGGCCCGATTGTTTCGGCAATATTTACTGTTATTTTGATTGCCATTGTGGCACGCGAAGCCTGGAACCGAAACAATATCCGTTCAAGATTCTTATCCTTCTCCCTGGGTTTAACTTTACTTGCTGCTGTGATTATTGCTGGCATTTCAGTGAGTTCTATCTTCTCTGCAGGGCAGGATGCACAAGAAACCTCTTCACAGGTTTTGCGTGAACAGGTTCAGGGCACGCTATGGCATCAGACTTCTGAAGCTGCCAAAAAGAACGATTTAATCTTGCAGAGTATCAGCCAGGACGCACAGGACGTAGCCCAACAGGCTGCTTATATCCTGGAAAATCCGGGTGCGTTCAATACAGAGTCATTCTGGAAAGCTGACAGTCATATGTTCTTCGGGCCTGAGGGACAATATGTCAATGGCGAAGGTGATGTCAGCACCGTATTTGTGCCCAACACGGTGCAAGTAAATGATAATTTCAAGCGGCGCTTGGAGTTGCTGGCATATCTGGATATGGCTTTGGTTCCAGTTTTTGAAGGTGATCCCCACTCGGTAGCGATCTATTTTGTGGGTAGAGATGAAATATCCTGGTTACATCCAAATATCAATTTGGGTGCGATTGTCCCTGCTGATTACCTTGCCACACAAGATATTTTCTATACCATTGGCGCTCCGGAAAACAATCCGGAACATCAGGTGGTATGGACTCCTGTATATGACGATCCGGGCGGACAAGGCTTGCTAGTTTCCGCCATAGCGCCTGTTTATTCCAGAAACTCCTTCATGGGTGTGATAGGCATCGACGTCAGCCTCGCAGGTTTGACAGCGAATATCGAAACGGAGAGCTTCGGAACAGAAGAAGGCTCGTACGCTTTAATGCTCGATGCAGAGGGGAGGGCGCTGGCATTACCGGAACAAGGTTATACGGATATTCTGGGGCGCGAGCGTGAGTTGGGCGAATTGGGTACAAATCTCATGACATCAACTCGAGCAGAGTTTTCTCCAGTTATAGCTGCTATGATCGCGGGGGAGACGGGTTTTCAAAATGTGATCATAGATGACCAGGAATTTTTTGTGGCATACACAACTCTAGAAAGTACGGGTTGGCGTATCGCCAGCATTGCTAGTGCAGCTCAAGTTCTCGCCCCGGTAACTGCACTGGAAACCGAGTTGGAAGAAAGTACCAATGCGTTGATTTTCAAACGCATTCTACCGGCCGGTATTGGGATAGCTATATTGGCGGTAATCGTGGGTATTTTCTTCACCAATCGTCTGGCTGACCCCATCGAACAGCTTACAGAAGGCGCTGCAAAAATCGGTTCGGGTGAATGGGATACTCCTCTTCCACATAGCGAGCTGAACGAGATCGATGGTCTTTCTCGAACCTTGAGTGCAATGGCCAGGCAACTTAAAAGCACCCTTGGATCGCTTGAACAACGTGTGGCCGATCGTACCCGCAACCTGGTATTGGCCGCCGATGTTGGTCGTTCGGTCTCACAGGTGCGCGAACTGGATGTGATGTTACGCGAAGCCTGTGAACTCATCCTCAAAGAATTTGATTTGTATTATGTGCAGGTCTATCTGACGGATGCCGGACAAAGAAACCTGATTCTGGAAGCCGGTACGGGAGAGGTCGGTGCACAATTGCTGGGCCGTGGTCACAGCCTTCCGCTCAACACAGGCTCGATCAACGGTCGTGCGGCAGTCGAGAAGCGCACTGTGGTGATCTCCGATACCGCCCAAAGTGCAACATTCCGTCCAAACGCATTATTGCCCGAAACACGTGGTGAAATGGCAGTGCCACTGATCGTAGCGGATCAGGTAGTGGGTGTGCTTGATATGCAGAGCGGCAATCCCGGCGCGTTGAATGAAGAAGTACTCCCGGCATTCGAAGCCTTGGCTGGTCAGTTGGCGGTTGCTGTCCAGAATGCGAATCTGCTCAAGGAGGCGGAGCAGGCCCGGGCTGAGGTGGAAGCGCAGGCTCGCCGACTGGTACGCACGGGTTGGGCTGAGCATTTGGATGCCATCCACAAACCTGAGCAAGTCGGTTTCGTGTTCGACCGGAACGAAGTTACCCCTCTCGCGGATGTGAACGAATCTCTTCCTTCAGAGCATGGTCAAGAAGTAACAGCACCTATATCTGTGACTGGTGAAATGTTAGGATCATTGGTGGTTGAACTTGATGATAACAACGATGATGGACAAACCAGCGAGCTGGTTAGTATCGTAGCACGGCAAGTTGCACAACAACTTGAAAATCTGCGATTGCTGGAAAGCGCAGAGCGTTATCGTTTCGAGGCTGAGCAGGCTGCACGCCGTCAGACGCGCGAAGGTTGGCAGATGTATGTAGAATCCCGAGCGAAGGAGGGGCTGGGGTATCTGTATGACCTGAAAGAAGTCCGCCCGTATCGCAACGGACATGAAGATGAATCCGCGCTGACCTTGCCGCTCAAAGCTCGTGACGAAACCGTTGGAAAGGTGTCAGTGCAGGGATTAGCTCCTGATGATAGTGAATCGCTTGAACTTGCCAACGCTGTCGCGGAGCGCTTGAGCGCACACATCGAAAATCTGCGCCTGTTCGAAGAAACGCAGACTTCTCTGGCAGAAACAAAATCCCTCTACCGGATCAATGAGGCCATCAGTGGTGAAATGGACATTAATGCCATCTATCGATCCGTTGCGCAATTGTCGTGCGATGAAATGGGATTTACGGGTTCCTGGATTGCGGTCTACGAACCTGAAAATGAGACTGTGCGTGGTGTGGCAGGAATCAATATGCCCGAGGAAAGGATTTTTGCATGCCCGTCCATCAATGAAGCCTCGCCCGGTACCCTGGCAGCGAAATTACGCCAGCCAGTGATAGTCAATGATCCCGTCCAGGATGAGCGCATGCTTGATATTCCGCAAGACGTCCGAGCAAGGATGGGGAAGGCACTCGCGATACCCGTTATGGTTGGTCAGGAGCTGCTGGGTGTTATCGCGGTGACACGACCTGAAAGTGCCACCAATATCGGTGCTCGTGAAGAACGTATGCTGCAGGCTGTCGCGACCCAGTTAGCCATCGTTATGCAGCGTGTGCAACTCTTCGATCAGGTACAGAAACAGGCTGAGCGTGAAAGCCTGGTGAATACCATCAACCAGAAGATCCAGAGTGCCACGTCCGTAGAGGCGGTATTGCAAATTGCTGCACGCGAACTCGGACATGCTTTAGGAGCCCCGATGACAATTGCACAGTTGAGTATGAAGAACCAGAATTAGCGTTACAAATCTCAGGAGTCTTCTACCATGTCTGCCAAAGAATCTCGAAAATCAGCCAATAAACCGCCCGCGGAATCCAGAGGGAACAGTGCCAAGTCATTTGTAAAAAACGGCCGCCAATCCCGCAAACGGGTAAAAAAGCTGTTTTCCGATATCGAACAAATGGCATTAGATTCAACCGCTGTTCGTGCGGATAATGCCGGGGAAAATTCGGGCGCGGAGCTTAAGTCTCTGACCCCTCCAGCGCTTTCAGAAGATGCCAAGGTGCAGCGCGAACTCGAAATGCTGCGTGCACGCGTGCAGGAATTGGAAACCCAACTTCAGAGTGGTAGGAAAACCGTCTCTAAACCTGTGCTGTACGAGAAAGAACAGGTGGGCTTTGCTTTCAAAAACAATGCACTGGAACCTTTGAAAATTTCGAATTTCGAGGCTGGTTTCGAAGGTAAGAACGCTATCCGTGCCCCACTGATCACCACTGGGCAAACGATTGGCTCCATGTACATTGAGGCGGATCCGAAAAAGGTTTGGGATTCCGATGAAGAAAAACTGGCGAACACTGTCGCTCAGCAAGTCTCGCTTCAAATCCAGAGCCTGCGCCTGCTTGCTTCTGCTGAACGAGCACGAACCGAAGCCGAAGAAGCCACCCGCCGCTTTATGCACGAAAGTTGGGCTTCCTATTTGGATGCTATCCATCAGCATGAACGCATTGGATACGCATATGATCAGGGTTCTGTAACGCCATTTTTGGAAGATTCTGGTGACGATGGTGATTATCGTGAGACGGTCAAGGTTATGGACCAGCAGGTGGGTACTCTGGCGCTTAAAAATGATCCCAGTAAACCTCTAACCGATGCTGACAAGAAATTGGTCGCTTCAGTTGCCGATCAGATTGCCCAACAGGTAGAGAATATCCGCTTGCTGGCCGATGCCTCCCGCGCGCGTGCTGAAGCTGAAGAAGCAACTCGCCGTTTGACGCATGAAAGCTGGAACGCTTATGCAGCGCGTCGCAAAGATGAGACATTGGGATTTACCTATGATACCGTCAAGGTTTCACCCCTGAAAGGCTCATCCCTGCCGGAAAACGTAGTGCTTTCCGTACCTCTTGAAGTGCGTGGTGAATCTATCGGTCGACTGGCTGTTGCCGGAAATGAGAATGTCTCACAAGAGGCTTTTGAGTTGGCTCAGGCGATCGCAACCCAAACCAGCATCCACCTGGAAACCTTACGGTTGAACGAAGAACTGCAACAACGTGCCATCGAGTTGCAGGAACTGGATCGCCTTAAATCGGGCTTCCTGGCAAATATGAGTCATGAGCTGCGTACCCCGCTAAATTCTATTCTCGGTTTTTCCGACGTAATGCTCATGGAACTGGATGGTCCCTTAACGCCTAACATGAACGATGACCTGAAGTTGATCCAGAAAAACGGTCAGCACCTGTTGCACTTGATCAACGATGTATTGGACATGGCCAAGATTGAATCCGGCCGTATGAACCTGGCACCAGAAAAATTCCGATTACATGAATTGCTTGATGAAGTTAACAGCATCACTTCCACCCTGGCTAGCGAGCGAAACATTTCACTCTTCATCGAGAGAGATTCAGACCAGGAAGTGGAAATTTATGCCGACAACACCCGCATTCGTCAGGTGATGATAAATCTGGTCAATAATGCCATCAAGTTCACCGAAAATGGCAAGATCGCCATCCGTGCAGTCAAACAGGACAGCGCCACCGTCCTGATTACCGTTAAGGATACCGGGCTTGGCATTCCGGAAGAAAAGCTCGATGACATCTTCCAGGAATTCACCCAGGTCGATACCTCTACCACGCGGAAAGTCGGCGGTACCGGTCTTGGTTTGCCCATCAGTCGTCAATTGATTGAAATGCATGGTGGTCGACTCTGGGCTGAAAGCACGGGCATCCCGGGTGAAGGCTCAACCTTCTTTGTAGAGCTTCCCATTGAAGCCCGTATCGCTGAAGTGATCGAAAAACGAGAAAAGTAACTATGGCTACACCTCAATATCTTGAATGCAATTTGTGTGGGCACCAACAATCCTATCAACCCTTTTCGCCTGCGATTTGCGAAGAATGTGAATCGCACTGGATGGAGGCACGATATGACTACGTTGCCTTCAAGCGCGAGATTTTACGCGGCTTACCAGAGCGCCCCTCCAATATGTGGCGTTTCCAGGATGTGCTGCCACTGGACGATCCGGACTCTATTGACCTTTATCTGGCTGGCGGCACCCCCTTATGGCTGTCGCAACGCTTCGCGCCGGACCTCGGGCATGATTCCGTTTACATCAAAGACGAACGCTACGGCCCGACCAGCTCCTTTAAGGACCGCCAGGCTGCTGTGGCTGTGGCGGCTATGGCTGAGAATGGTATCGATGAGGCGGTCATCGCTTCCACGGGCAATGCGGCAGTTGCTTATGCGGCAGCCTGCGCGCGAGCTGGGATCAAACTTTGGGTCTTTATGACCAGCCTGGTTCCGCAGGAAAAGATTCGTGAGACAGCCCTGTTTGGCGCGGAGGTGATCCGGGTCAGCGGTAACTACGATCAGACCAAACACATCGCTTCCCAGTTCGCCGAACGCCGCCGGTTATTCCTGGATCGGGGTGCGAGTTCCGTCCCTGCGCGCGAATCGATGAAGACCATCGCCTATGAGATCGTGGAACAACTTGGATGGAAGACGCCCGATTGGTATATCCAGGCTGTCAGTGGAGGAATGGGACCGCTGGGTGTTTATCAGGGTTTCAAAGAACTATACAGCATGGGTCTGATCAGCCATATCCCCAAGCTGGCAGTTATCCAGGCAGAAGGCTGCTCGCCGATGGTGCAGGCTTTCAAAGCGGGCAAAGATGTTGCTGAGGCAGTCATTCCAAGCACGCGTATCATCATCCTGTCCACGGGCGATCCGGGAAAATCATATTCATATCTGTGGAACCTGACCCAGAGCTTTGGCGGTCTGATGGAATCGGTCACAGATGCGGAAGCTTTTGCTGCTATGCGTGACCTGGCGAAGAGCGAGGGCATGGCGGTTGAGCCTGCTACTTCTGTTGCGTTTGCCGGTCTTGAGAAGATGCTCAAAAACGGTGATATTGACAAAGATGAACTGGTGGTTGTCAATTGCACCGGACATACTTTCCCGGTTGAGAAACATGTTCTTGGTGACCAGTTTGCGGTTGATGTAGAGTTGAGCGACAGTCAGGCACCAGCACCGCAAGAAGGGTTGCAAGCCGCGCTGGAAAACCTGGACGAAAGAACGACAAACGTGCTGCTAATCGATGATAATGAAGATGCAACCCTGCTTATCCGGCGCCTGCTGGAAACCCGTAAGAACTATCGCATCTATGTAGCCAAGGATGGATGGGATGGTTTGACGCAGGCTCGCCAATTATTACCCGACTTGATTGTCACTGACCTGATGATGCCTGGTATCGACGGGTTTGGTCTGGTGGAAGAGCTGCGGCTCGATCCACGCACTCGGAACATTCCAATTGTGGTTGTCAGCGCCAAAGACATCACACCCGAAGAGCAGGAGCGGTTAAATGGACATATTGAGGCTTTGTATCAAAAAGCGTCCTTGCCGCCACGTAAGTTTGTGGACCAACTTATTCAAGTAATCGAAGACAAGTCTGGATCATAAGGAAACTGCTATGGGAAACACTATTTTATATATCGAAGATAATCCTGATAATATGTTGCTGGTTCAACGTGCGCTTGAATCACGCGGATACAAGTTGCTCAAAGCAGTGAACGGGGTGGACGGTATTTCCATGGCAGAAGGGAATATGGTCGACCTGATTTTGCTGGATATCAATCTGCCCGACATTGACGGTTACGAAGTGGCTCACCGTTTGCGTAAGAGTAGTAAATCGGAACTAGCATATCTCCCCATCATCGCGGTTACGGCCAATGCGCTAAAGGGCGATGCTGAACGGGCTCTTGATGCCGGATGTGACGTGTACATGTCCAAGCCTATTAACATTCGCGAACTTTGGGCCAGGGTTGAGGCGTACGTGCCTTCACCTATATGACGAATAAATATTCTGATATCAATTTCGAAAAATAAAAACAACAGGAATTTCATCGTTCCTGTTGTTTTGTTGTAACGACTGTTTGTTTGCAAAAGTCTTGTGAAACTGGACTATCGTGGTTGTTGGACTATCGGAGAAAAGCTCCGGAGGGATGTTGCATCAACCAATTCTGCACTTCCAGCCCTTCTTCTTTATTTGATGGGTGGAGACGCTTGTAAGATCCATCCGGTTGCATGACTCTCGCGCTCATATTGTCCTTCAAGTAGGATTCAAGTACATGGTCTCGCAAATATCGAAGATGTTCCTTGCGTTCAACCGGGAACACAACTTCCACGCGATGATTCAGGTTGCGGGGCATCAGGTCGGCACTTCCCAGATAAATCTCTTCCTCACCATTGTTGTGAAAGTAGTATATTCGACTGTGTTCCAGATAACGCCCAAGAATACTGATCACACGGATGTTTTCGCTGACATCTTTAATGCCCGGTTTTAAGGAGCAAATTCCTCGTATCAACAAGTCGATTTTGACACCGCTTTGGGAAGCTTCATAAAGCAGTTGAATCAACCGTTTATCTACCAGAGAATTAGCCTTGAAGATCAAATTAGCATCCCGTTTGTTCTTTGCATGTCCAATCTCACGACGAATTAGTTCTACCAACTTCTCCCTTAAGTTCACCGGCGCGACCAGAAGTTTCTGATAATCCTGTTTTGTGGAATACCCAGTCAGGTAATTGTACAGGTCAGTTGCATCCTCCCCCATTGTTTCATCACAGGTAAACATGCCGATATCTTCGTATAGCCCGGATGTAATCGCATTGTAATTCCCGGTCGCAATGTGCAGGTAACGCCGGATCCCTTCCCCTTCCATACGGACGACCATCGTGATTTTGCAATGCGTTTTCAGCCCGACCAGGCCATAGACAACATGTACACCCGCGCGCTCAAGCGTTTGCGCCCAACCGATATTACTCTCCTCGTCGAAACGGGCTTTGAGTTCAACCAGAACTGCAACCTGCTTGCCGTTTTCTGCTGCTTCCAGCAACGATTCGACGATCGGAGAGTTCTGTCCGGTGCGGTACAGGGTTTGTTTAATGGCCAGCACGTCCGGGTCCCGTGCCGCTGCGTTCAAAAAGTCAATGACCGGGGTGAAAGAATCATATGGATGATGTAACAGAATGTTACCGTGTTGAATAATCTCAAAAATATCACTCGCAACAGCCGCATTCGAAAACTTCTTGGGAATAGCCGGTTTGTAAAGTGGATACTTCAGATCATGCCGGTCAACGCTGTTGTAAAGCTGCCACAACCTGGCCAGTCCGAGGGTGCTGCTGGTTACATAAACATCCGTTGGCTTTACTTGTAGGTTTTCGATTAGAAGATTGCGGACGTGTGCGGGCATATCCTCGTAAATAGCGACCTTGACCACTGACCCAAACCTCCGACGGCGGATACTTTGCTGCATAGCTTCCAACAAATCGTCGGCTTCCAGTTCCTGTATCTCAATATCTGCATCTCGAATGATTCTAAAGGGATGTGCCTCCACAACTTTGAGACCTGGAAAAAGCACATCCAGATTGGCGGTGATAACCTGTTCCAGCCAAACGAAATAGTGATGCCAGGGAATGGTTCCATCTTTGCGTGCACCGCCCGATGAGCGCTTGACCGGTACCAACTGTTGGAGCGTATCGGGTACCTTTAGACGCGCAAACTTTTCGTTCCCCTTTTTATCGAGGATAACAACGGCGAGATTGAGACTTTGGTTTGAAATATGTGGAAAAGGGTGCCCGGGGTCCAATGCCAAGGGAGTCAGGACCGGAAAAACGACATCATTAAAATATTTGTCAGCCCGCTTACGTTGTGCATCATTGAGTTTTTTGTAGTCCAATACATGGATGCCTGTTTTTTCTAACTCAGGGAGCAGCTCACGTAGATAACAATCATGGGCCTCATGATACAAATCCAAGGCACGTTTACGAATGGCTGCCAATTGCTCGCGGGGAGTCATGCCATCGGAAGAGATTTCTGTGACATTTGCTTCCACCAGTTTGCGTATTCCGGATACCCGAACCATAAAAAATTCATCCATGTTCGATCCGAAAATAGCCAGAAATTTGACGCGTTCGAGCAGGGGATTGTTTTCATCCTGTGCTTCGGATAACACGCGGCGTTGGAAATCAAGCAATCCAATCTCGCGGTTGATGAACAAAGAGGGATCAGTGAAAGATTCTGCACTTATTTTTGATGATGACATATCCAAATTCTCTATCTATGGGTATCTTCTCGATGTTTCAGATTACTGTTGTTGTATAAGAGTGTTGATGCTGACTAAAAGACTTCAGGCACAAAGGTCTGATCTGACATGGGTGGCCTGACATATCCTACATCATCTTGACGAGGTGGCAACTCGATCGGTTCAGGGGTGAGATCTTCATATGAGATCAAGCTCAAGAAATGCGTTATGCAGTTCAAGCGTGCGCGCTTCTTGACGTCGGAATTCACAACATACCAGGGAGCCTGTTTGATATCCGTGTATTTGAACATCTCGTCCTTAGCACGCGAGTATTCAACCCAGCGACTTCTTGATTCCAAATCCATCGGGCTGAGTTTCCAGCGTTTCGTTGGGTCATCGATGCGTGCCTGGAAGCGTCGTTCCTGTTCTTCATCGCTGACCGAGAACCAGTATTTGGTCAAAATGATGCCTGACCGCACCAGCATACGCTCGAATTCCGGACATGAGCGCAGGAATTCGCGATATTCATCTTCCGTACAGAAGCCCATCACACGTTCTACCCCGGCACGGTTGTACCAACTGCGATCGAAAAAAACAATCTCGCCAGCTGCAGGCAGGTGGGCGACATAGCGCTGGAAATACCATTGTGTGCGCTCGCGTTCGGTCGGCGCGGGTAGTGCCACAACGCGTACAATTCGAGGACTCAGGCTCTCGGTGATGCGCTTAATGACACCACCCTTGCCGGCTGCATCCCGTCCTTCAAAGACAGTTACCACTCTCAAGCCTT
>JASFRG010000115.1:0-15821 GCA_050115035.1 Anaerolineales bacterium
ACCAAGAGGCTCCCATGGATCCAGAGGTTACCAGTGACGACAAGCTTTGGACAATGTTGGCGTACATCTTTACCCCTCTTATTCCCATCATTATCCTGCTAATGGAAGATAAGAAGAATCGACCGTTCATCCGCGCCCATAATGCCCAGGCCCTTGTTGTTGGGGTTGTAAACTTTATTCTTGGCGTTACATTGGGATGGACTCTTGTCTTATCCTGCGTACCGCTGATTGTTTGGTTTGTTTGTATATATTGGGGTGTTCAAGCTTATAATGGTAAGATGGTTGAAATTCCAGTGATAACGAATTTTGTAAAAAACCAGGGCTGGGCATAAACACGCGAATAAAGTAAAGCAGGGTATCTCATGGTAGATACCCTGCTTTTGTATTTAGAAAAGGGGAGTCATAGAAGAAACCTTTAAATCGCAAATAATTTTCAAAAACCTAAAATCGAACTATAATTGAGTTTGTTCTATTTTTCTCAATCAGGAGGTTATCGTGAATACAACTGCACCCGAAGCGCAAAAACCTGGTCTGGTAACCGCGCTCACAATTATGACGTTGATAAATGGAATTCTGAATATTCTCTATGCGCTGGGAATCACAGCAGCGATAGTGCTTGGCACACTAGGCGTTGGGTTGCTTTGTGCGCCAGTCACTATCCTGCCCGCAATTCTGGGAATTTTTGAAATCATCTATGCTGTCAAACTACTATCCAACCCACCTCAACCTGTCAAACCATCCCAATCAATTGCAGTTTGGGAAATTGTTTGTATTATTACAGGCAATGTGCTCTCCCTGATAGTAGGTATCCTGGCTCTGGTCTTCTACAACGATGCTTCGGTCAAAGATTACTTTGCTCGTCTGAACAGCGGAACAATCTGAGTTAGACAAACACCGTTCACCTAAAACGCAGCTTGAATCAAAGCAGCTGCGTTTTTTCTTTTTAACGGTTGGTGCAACTTTCCTGCATACTCTTCGTAAGTCTCAATAGCTTACAAATTAAGGAGTACATCATGAACGAAACTACATATTCCCCTTACGGAGACAGCCCCGGCCTGGTGAAAACCATCGGTATTATTACTCTCATCAGCGGGATCGCCAACATATTCTGGGGGCTGGCTGCCACTGCCATCGTGGTTCCTACCATCATTTTAGCGTGCCTGGCGATATTTACAATCCTGCCCACGATCCTGGGCGTGTTCGAAATCATCTACGCGCTCAAGCTGTTGAACAATCCACCGCAGCCCGTGCAGCCTTCGACCACGATCGCAATTCTCGAAATCCTGACCGTGTTGACAGGCAACGTCTTCTCGATGATCGTCGGCATACTTTCGCTGGTTTTCTACAATGACCCACAGGTCAAGGAATACTTTGCCAAGTTAAATGGGATTCCCTACCCGGTCGCGCCAGAAGCCCCGGCACCCCCTGCGCCTCCTGCCACCCCAGAACCTGCTTCGCCTCAAGATGAAACACCTGAGGCTGAAAGCGAATCCCCGGAAGAGGAAACCGCACCCGAGGTCCCTAAATCTCCCGAACCAAAGAAACCTCGCAAACGTAAGGTCGCAGCCGAGAAATCGGACGCCGATTCTGAAACGGAATCTGAGCCAAAATCCGAGTAATCGAAACAGACTCACAAATCAGGATGTTCTTCCTCTTGACTTCTGCCCCCCTCCCCCGTAGAATGAAACCATACAAAGAATACGGGGAACAGGGAAGAGATCCCTGTTCGTCCAGCAGTTTCACTGCTGGACGAACGTTGATGGGACACCGAAGGTGCAAGTCTGGAAATAAGGCGAAGCCAGGCGAAACTCTCAGGTAAAAGGACCCTGTTCCTGAACCCTCTGGAAAGTCCCACAAGGGACACCGACGGTGCAAGCTTGATTAGTTTAGTAGTTAGATAGTTTGTTAGTCCGGTAGTTGAAGAACTACAAAACTAACTAAACCACTAACCAAAGAACTAACAGGTGAAATCTCTCAGGTCCACGACAGAGGACGCGCGTTGTTTCAACGTGCGTCCTTTTTGATTCGCCAAATCTAATTTACAAGAGGAGTTCCCTATGAATGCCCCTTCCAATTTGAAATACACAAAATCCGACGAATGGTTCGATCCCGAAACCGGCAAGATGGGTCTGACCGATTACGCTCAAGATCAACTCTCTGACATCGTCTTTGTCGAAGCCCTGGTCGAGATCGATGACGAAATAGATGTCGGATCAGCGATTGCGTCCGTTGAATCGGTCAAAGCCTCTGCTGAAACCTATGCTTCCGCTGGCGGCAAAGTTGTGGCCGTGAACGAAGACCTGGCCGACAAACCCGAAGTGCTCAACAGCGATCCCTATGGCGAAGGCTGGATGGTCCAGGTCGAGGGTGGTGAGACTGATGAGGTCATGGACTCAGCTGAGTACGAAAAGTATTGCGAAGGAAGAGAACACTAGATCAGTAACCAGTGTTCAGTAATCAGTAATCAGTCAAACTGGTCACTGGTGACTGACAACTGGTCACTGCTCCGAAGGAGCGAATATGACCTACATCCCAATCTCACCCAAGGAGCGGGATGCGATGTTAGAGACCGTAGGTGTCAAGAGACTTGACGATCTCTTCGATGTCGTCCCTGCGAAACATCGTTTCCCAACCTTAAACTTACCCCCCGCGATCACCGAAATGGAAGCCGCGGCTGAACTCGGCGATCTGGCTTATGCCAACGAGTCCACGCGCGAACTGGTTTCCTTTTTGGGCGCGGGTATGTACAACCACTACATACCATCCGTCGTGGACCACATCTTGCGGCGCGGCGAGTTTTATACGGCTTACACACCATACCAGCCGGAAATCTCGCAGGGCACCCTGCAGGGCATCTTCGAATATCAGAGCCTGATGTCCGCGCTGACCGGCATGGATGTGTCGAATGCCTCGCACTATGACGGCGCCACCGCTGCCGCCGAAGCCATCAACCTGGCCTGGGCTGTCTTTCGCGGCAAACGCACAAAAGTGGTGATTTCGCCCACCGTGCATCCCCAGTATCGCGAAGTCATCCGCACCTACACGCGCGGCATGGATCTGGAACTGGCCGGGGATAACGCGGAAGCAGACCTGGAGACCGGTCCCGAAGCGCTGACGGAATTTGTCGACGAGAACACCGCATTGGTCATCGTCCAGTATCCCGACTTCTTCGGCCGCATCTTCGATTTCACCAAACTGACTGAACTGGCTCACGAAAAAGGCTCGCTGGTTTGCGTAGTCGCAAATCCCACCGCATTGGCGTTGTTCAAGACCCCTGCCGATATGGATGCCGATATTGTTGTGGGCGAAGGTCAGCCGCTCGGCATCCCGATGTGGTACGGAGGCCCTTCGCTGGGTTTCTTTACCACCCGCAAGAAATACGTTCACAAAATGGCCGGTCGTCTGGTCGGCGAGACAATCGACACGCGCGGTCAGAAAGCCTACGTGCTGACCCTGACCGCCCGCGAGCAGCATATCAAACGCGAGCGCGCCACCTCCAACATCTGCACAAACCAGGGGCTGCTGGCGCTGGCTTCAGCAGTCTATCTTTCGCTGGTCGGCAAAAAGGGACTGCGCCAGGTAGCAGAGTTGAGTTACCACAAGGCGCATTACGCCGCCGAGCAACTGAGCGAACTGCCCGGCATGGGACTGTGCTTCAGCGAGCCGTATTTCCACGAGTTCGCACTATGCATTGGCCAACCTGTTGACGAAGTCAACGCGCGCCTGCTCGAGCACGGCATCATCGGCGGCTACGATTTGGGGAAAGATTACCCGGCTCTCAAGGACCATATGTTGATCGCAGTGACCGAGATGAACAGCAAGGAAGAGATCGACGCGCTGGTCCAGGTTTTGGCGGAGGTGGCTCATGACTGAATTCAACCTGACTGAAGAACCCAAAGTGGTGGAACCCACCATCTTTGACCTGTCCTCGCCCGGACGTACCGGCGTTACATTCCCGGAACCGGACGTTCCACGCTCCGTGTTACCCGATTCTATTCTGCGAGAAGACCTGCCCCTGCCCGAGCTGGCAGAAGTGGATGTGGTCCGTCACTATATGCACCTGAGCACCTTCAACTACAGCGTGGACAGCGGCTTCTATCCGCTCGGCTCGTGCACGATGAAGTACAACCCTAAGATCAACGAAGATACCTGCCGCCTACCCGGCTTCCTATTCACCCATCCCTTGCAGCCCAACGAGACAGTCCAGGGCAACCTGGCGCTGATGTACACGTTGCAAGAGTGGCTGAAGGAGATAAGCGGCTTCGATGCCATCACGCTCCAGCCCGCAGCCGGTGCACACGGTGAGTTCACCGGCGTGCTAATCATGCGTGCTTATCACAAATCGCGCGGGGATGCCAAACGCATCAAGATGCTCATCCCCGATTCGGCGCACGGCACAAACCCGGCCTCGGCTGGCATGATGGGATTAGATGTTGTACAGGTGCCTTCCGATGAGCGCGGCAACGTGGACATCGAAGCCTTGAAAGAGGTCTGTGACGACACCGTCCTGGGTCTGATGTTGACAAATCCCAACACGCTCGGCTTGTTCGACGAACATGTGGAAGAAGTGGTCAAGATCGTGCATGACTGCGGCGGCCTGGTCTACGGTGACGGCGCCAATCTGAACGCGTTGCTTGGCATCGTTCGTCCCGGAGACCTGGGCATCGACGTGATGCACTTCAACCTGCACAAAACTTTTGCTGTTCCGCACGGCGGCGGCGGACCCGGCTCCGGCCCGGTCGGCGTGGCGGCTCATCTGGCAGACTTTCTGCCTGCGCCGTTGGTTGGCATCCTGGAAGAAGGCGACGAGGATTTAGCCCCGCTTTTCGGCTTTGAATATCCCGAAAAATCGATCGGCCGCATGAAAGCCTTCCACGGACATTTCGGCGGAGGATTGGTGCGCGCTTTCACCTACATTGCCATGCACGGGCCGGACGGACTGCGTCAAATCGCGGAATACGCGGTCCTGAATGCCAACTACCTGCAGGCGCGGTTGCGGGATACCTATAAAGTCCCGTTTGATCGCATCTGCATGCACGAATTCGTGGCTGAAGGTCGGTTTAAGGATTCGGACGTTCACGCACTGGATATATCCAAAAGGCTGATGGACTACGATTTTCACCCACCGACGAACTATTTCCCGCTGATCGTGTCCGAAGCATTGATGATCGAACCCACTGAGACTGAGAACAAGGACACCCTCGACCGCTTCGCAGACACGCTCATCAAGATCGCCGAGGAAGCCAAATCCGACCCCGAATTGTTGCACAATGCACCGCATAACACCAAATTCGGCCGCATGGACGAAGTCAAGGCTGCCCGCGAACTGGTGCTGTGCTGCTGGCTGCCGGAAGATTACGAAAATCAGTAAGCGAATCATCAATCTAAAGAACACAAAGGCGACCTCTGAACGGTCGCCTTTGTTATTGTATAATTCCCAGGCCCATGTCTCTTAAACTCTCCCCTCGCGATCAGGAAATGCTGGATGGAAAACACGGCCCGGCAGCGACAATGGCGATGTCCATTGTCGTCCGCATGGCCGCAGTGGCCAACGCGCAGGAACTGCTCGACATTTCCGCCGCTCACATCGACAGTACCATCTACATCGGCGAGGCGGGGCTGGAATTCGCCGAGCGCCTGGCGTCTCTGGGCGCGCAGGTAAGCGTGCCTACCAGCCTGAACGTCAGCGGGGTAGATGAATATCACTGGCGTGAGTGGGACGTTCCGCAAGATTGGGCTGAAAAAGCCCAACGCCAGATGGCCGCCTACCGGGGGATGGGTACCATCCCGACCTGGACCTGCGCGCCATATCAAACAGAAATGCGCCCCGAGTTCGGACAGCAGATTGCCTGGGGCGAGTCGAATGCTATTGTGTTTGCCAACTCAATCATCGGCGCGCGCACCGAACGCTATCCGGACTTGTTCGACATCTGCTGCGCCATCACTGGCCGCGCTCCGGCCACCGGCCTGCATCTGACCGAAAACCGCGCCGGGCAGATCATCTTCAAGCTGGTGGACGTGCCACTTGCAGTGCAGGAAAGCGAAGAATTCTATCCCACGTTGGGGCACATTCTTGGCAAAGTGGCACAGGATCGCATCCCGGTTATAGACGGACTGGAAGCGCATCCTGACGAGGACCAACTCAAGGCCATGGGAGCGGCATCCGCCTCCTCGGGAGCAGTAGCGTTGTTCCACATCGTTCGACTGACACCCGAAGCTCCCACCCTCGAAGCTGCCTTCCAAGGGCACGCTCCACTAAAATCCGTGGATATAGACATGGATGCCCTGCGACAGGCCCGCCGCGAACTGACCCATGCCACCAGCGACAGGCTGGACATGGTCGTGCTGGGCAGCCCGCACTTTTCGCTGGCAGAATTTCGAAAGTTAGCGCCACTGCTCGAAGGACAGCGGAAACATCCGCAAGTCAAATTCCTGGTGACGAGCAGCCGGGTGATGGTTGCCATGGCGGAAAAGGCCGGACTGCTGGAATCCCTGCGATCATTCGGGGGACAACTTACGGTCGATACCTGTATCCTGGCCACCCCCATGCTGCCGACCGAAATCCAGAACCTGATGACCAACTCGGCTAAATTCGCTTACTACACCCCTGGCCTGCTTGACCGCCAGATGACCTTCGGCAGTCTGGAAGATTGCGTGAACTCCGCCGTCGTAGGGCGTATCATTCGGAACGAGGCGCTATGGGAAATATAATGCAGGGCAAAGTGGTGATTCCCGGTCAGGCGCAGGGTGTGGCTCTGGTCAGCGATGAGCCGCTCTCGTTCTGGGGTGGGTACGACTGGCAAACTGGGGAAATCACCGACCGCCGCCACCCGCTTTCCGGTCAGATCGCTGCGGAACGGGTGCTCTGCCTGCCGTTTACGCGCGGCTCATCCACCACGACCGCGGTCTTGCTGGAGGCCATTCGTAACGAGACTGCCCCGGCCGCTATCCTGACCACCGCCTCTGACTTTTTCTTTGCCCTGGCCTCGGTTGTGGCTGATGAACTTTACACGCGCCCTGTACCATTGATCGCTCTCGAACGTGATGATTTTGCTCAACTGAGAACCGGGGACAAAGTAATTGTCAAAAAGGATGGTTCGGTTTTAATAAACAGTTAGCCTGAACGGATTATAAGGAAACCACGAAAAGGCTCCTGAAGACAGTTACTTCGGGAGCCTTTTGTAAAATCGTTTACAATTGAGACAGCAATAATCTCAAGGAGAAATCATGTCTCAAGAAGAATCCATCGGTCATATCCTTGCAAAATTTCAACGCATTGAAATCACCGAGCATAATATCTACAAGCGCCTGGCCAGGAGTATCGGGGACCCTGAAAACAGCGAAATTCTGGACCAGATTGCGGATGATGAACTCCGCCACTACGAGGATTGGAAAAAATATACTGAGCGTGAAATCAAACCCAACATGTGGGACGTCTGGAAGTATTATTTGATCAGCCGCATTTTTGGTTTTACGTTTGGCATAAAGCTGATGGAACGCGGGGAGGAGAAGGCACAGGAGAATTACGCGCAGCTCAAAGGGAAAGTTCCCGAAATAGACAATTGGATCCATGATGAAGAGGTACATGAGCAGAAACTGCTCGCCATGCTCGATGAAGAACGTCTGCGCTACGCCGGCTCCGTGGTCCTTGGCTTGAACGATGCCCTGGTCGAACTGACCGGTGCGCTGGCCGGTCTCACGCTTGCCCTGCAAAACGTCAAGCTGATCGCTCTCTCCGGCCTGATCACCGGGATCGCCGCTTCACTTTCCATGGCGGCTTCCGAATATCTTTCCACCCGCTCCGAAGAGACCGACAAACACCCCGTCCGCGCGGCGATCTATACAGGCATTGCCTACATTCTCACGGTGACACTGCTGGTTCTGCCATACCTGCTTATCCAGAACTACATCGTCGACCTGATTATTACTCTAACGATCGCAGTGCTCATCATCGCCGGGTTCAACTACTACATCTCTGTCGCGAAAGATGAACCGTTCCGAGCACGTTTTCTTGAAATGGCCGGGCTCAGCCTGGGCGTGGCAACCTTTTCCTTCATTATCGGGTTCTTCATCCGCCAGTGGCTGGGGGTTGAAGTTTAGCGTCGAAATAGTTCAACCAGAAAAAAAGTCTCCCCAGATAAATACACTGAGGAGACTTTTTTACGTCAGGTCAACCAGCCTGTGAACGGTCCCTTTGATGGGTACTTTGGTAAAAGTCTCATCTAGTGGACTTAGTTTAATCTTGATCCCATTCTTCGGAATGGAGCCCGTCAGACCTTTGCGGTCGATGCGCTGATCGGGTATCAAAGAAAATCGGAAGCGTTGCAACAACATCGCCAGGGTGATCTTCAACTCCATCATGGCGAATTCTGCACCCAGGCAGCGACGTGGACCCGCGTTGAAGGGAAAATATTCATAAGGTGAAGGCCTTATCTGCTCCCAGCGATAAGGATTGAATTTATCGGGATCAGCATATAGCTCGGGCATCCGGTGGGTGACATGTGAACTATAGATCACCGAGCTGCCCTTTTCAAACTGGAACCCGCCTAATTCAAATGGTTCCATGCTATAGCGGACGCCCCAAACCACCGGCGGGAGGAGTCGCAGACTCTCCTTGATGACTCCTTCAAGCAGAGGAAGTTGTTTGAGTTGCTCGAAGGTCGGGGCGCTCCCTTGCAAGGCAGCAGCCAGTTCATCCGAAAGCTGCGCGTACAATTTGGGGTGTTGGGCAAGCAGAAAAAGTGTCCAGGTAAGCGCACTGGCGCTGGTCTTGGATCCGCCACGGAAGACAGCCACCGTTTCCCCGACGATTTCATCGTCACTCATCATGGTGCCGTCTTCATCATGGGCTTGCAGAAAAAGGGACAGGGTATCGGTGCCGTCCAATCCCTTTGCACGACGGCGTTCGATCAGGTCTTTCAATTGTCGTTCTAACTCTGTCCCCAGAACTTTCAAACGATGATACGGGAAACCCGGCAGATCGTAGGGAAAGAGGAAGGTAGCGGGGGAAAACAAGAGATTGAGTACGACCTCGAAGAGATCGGCGAATTTTTGACCTTCTTCATCCGCCTCCATACCGACAAAAATTTCCATGGACAGGACGATGGTAAACAAATCCATCGCCTGGTAAATATCCAGCACCTGGCCGGGTTTCCACTGGCCGAAGTATTTGTCCACAATGTTGGTAAGCTGCTGCACATAGACGGGTAGAACGCGGTTGTGGAAAGCAGGCGCCATCAGGCGGCGCTGACGTTTATGCTGCTCCCCATTGAGCAGCGAAAGGGCGGTGGTCAGGCTATGCAATGCTTCGATATCGCTAAATGGGAAAGGAATATCTTCCAGACTGTAACTGTAAAAAAGTCCCGGGTTGCTCAATATCTGGCGTGTGTAATCAGGGTGAAAGGTGAACGTGACAGACATATTGCCTGCACCCATCTGCACAATTCGCCCGTATTGGTCGTGCAGTTTATGCAGCATACCCACCGAATCGCGTGCAAAGTCGAAGGCAAATTTTCGCCAACCCAACATTGGATGGAGCGCAGGTCCAGGGATGTTAGCAACCGTTTTTACGAATGTCATAAGAAACCCTCCCGTTTAGTAAAGCTTATTTTGCAGTTATAACCCCGAAACCCCTTCCACGGTCTCGACCCAATTATCGAACCCACCCTGCGCAAACGCGTCTTTGGCTTTTGCTAAACTGCTTACCCGTTCCGGGTCATCGGGAGGTAGATTTTTTCCTAACGTTAAAAAAGACAGACCTTCTTCGTAATGCATAGGGAAAGCATGCGCCTTCTCACCAGCTATTCGCCAGGACTGGTAAGCTTTTTCCTTATTCCCCTGATGCCAGTGCATCCAACCATTATAGCGGTAATTGGCCGGCTCGCCAATCGTAAAGACCTTTGCATACGTTTTCATGATCTTCGTACATAGTCTGGCGAATTCCATCAAAGTCTTTTTTTCAGGATCGGAAGAATTTTCACGATAAGCTTGCTCTAAAGCCAGGAAAATCACATCCATGATGTGGAAAAAGCCAACGTAGATCGAATAATCGACCACCTGCATTTTGGCAGCTCGATCGATTAATTTCTTCGATTCTGTCAGGGCTTCTTGCTGCTCCCCTTTCCGCCACTGCGCGCCAACCCGAATCCCGAAAATAACGAATTCTGCTACTTCTCCCACAGGGGTACTCTCCATGACTTCCAGAGCCTTTTCTACATTTGATAGCGCTTCGTCCAGTTTTCCCCTGGATAAGGCAATCGATCCAGCCCATTGTTTGCTCCACACCCATTGGACCGGGTTGTTGCGTCGCCTGGCATTTTCGAATAACTGGCCGTTGCGATAATGAACTTTTTCGACATTTCCTTCGATAGTCGCGTTTGAGGCCATAAAGCTAAACGCCTCGCCAGCCTGACGGTTATTGCCAATTTCGTTACAGATTGACACAACCTTTTCCATGCGTTCCTCGACCAGATTCCACAGCCCCATTCCACTTTCCATCGTGGCGAGGTTAATGGCAGCGCTCACGAAGTACCCGGGATGGTTAAAGCGTTCATTCAGGATACTCCATTGTTCCGTATAATACTCCGCTTGCGAACGGATAGGGATAAAGCCCATAATGGCCCCCATCTGCGCGTACACATTCGACAAAGCGGGGGTATCTTCCATCGTCTCAGCGATGTTCAGCCCCGCGACCACACTGTAGAACATTGGCAGCGGGTTAGGATCGCCGATCAGGAACAGGACCACCGCATACTGGTCTAATATGTAGACAATTTCTTGACGGATGGCTTTTTGCTCTTCGTCCAGGTCTTTCCAACGAAAAGCCTTTGACCACAAACGATGCCCGGTCTGACGACCCAACTGCGCCAACAGCCGCCCGATCAATCCCACGCTCGAGGCTGGTACGCGTTCCCCCAACGTTGCCAATGCTTTCAGGAAATTCGCCTTGGCTTTTTCAAGATGACCGAGTCCCAGATGGGCCATGCCCAGTTTGCGATACCATTGCCCAAGACGCAGCACTCCGGGTTGAGTTTCAGCTTGATACCCCAGCAATTCACTGAAAAATTGGATCGCCTCTGCATTGGCAAAGTTGTTCAAAGATTGGTCGCCTGCCTTCTCGAGATACTCAATCGCTTTCAGGATAACTTGTTCCCGAACGGCAGGTTCAGGATCTTGCGCAGCTTGTGTCCAGTGATAGGCCAGCAGGGCATAATAGGAACCCAGATCGCGTTCATAATTATGCTCGATCCACTCCGCCACAGCCTGATGGAGCTGCCTGCGCTGGGAATACAACATCAGGTTATAGGCTACTTCCTGTGTGACCGCGTGTTTGAAGATGTAAGCCAGGTCCGGCGTTTCGCTTTCGATCAGCGTCAGGCTCATCCGGGTAAGCGTATCCATGTAGCCGCCGAGTGCAGGTTTGTCGGTTTCAATCGGGTGAACAGCCTTTAACACGCGAAAGGCAAATATCCGGCCAATGACGCTGGCGACTTTGAGCGTCAGCTGCTGTGACGGGTCGAGACTGTCAATACGATTCGTGATGGCAGCCTGAAGCGTTTCCGGGAGCATGATGGATTCAAGGTTTGGAAAATTTTCTGAGAGCCTGCATTGCTGATCCTCGATGACAAGCACTCCAGTATCCCGCAGTGCATAGGCCAACTCCTCCGCAAAAAACGGGTTTCCTTCCGACTTCTCGCGGATCAATTTCCCAATCTGCGCCGGGATCGATTTGACTCCCAAACGTTGACAGACCAGCGATTCGACATCGTCCAAAAGCATCGCATCCAACCTGACAAATTTAGTGTCAGGCGCATCCGCAATTTGTTTGAACTCATTTCGTACAGGTTTCGAGAGTGGTCGTGTATTCAGCACCAACAGCACAGGGCGGACTTTGTCAAAAACATCACCAAGAAAAGTCCAGGAAGATGAATCAAACCAGTGTAAATCCTCTAAAGCGATCAGTACCGGCGCTTTGGCCGTTTCATGGTTCAACAAACGCAACAATAGCTCGCGAATATTTCCACCACGGATTTCGCCTGTCATTGCGGAGGTGAACTCATTGTCCGGAATTTGTGTCGGCAGAACCACATCCAATAGCGGCAGGTAGCGGATCAGGTCCGGATCGATCACCTGTAACTTCGCCAAGACCTTTTCACGGATTTCTTCTCGATCGTCATCCGAGAGTTGTGGTTTGGTTAAGAGCTCTTCGAGAGCGAATACCTTATTGAACACAGGGCGCCAGGCATAATAGGGATTGCTCTTTTCGATAGGATCCCCATGACCGACAAAAGCCTTCACATCCAGCGCCGATGCCTGACGTAACAGATCATCCGTCAGGCGGGATTTCCCGATTCCGGCCTCACCATGCAGAATGACCGTTTGAAGCGCCGCGCCGCGCTCCAATTCCTGCAAGGCATTCGCGAGCAGTTCCTTTTCATCCCGTCGTCCGATCAATTCAGTCGTGGAACGGATAACGCTTCTTTTCTGATCGAGCGGATGAAAAACCTCGACCGGTTCCGGACGTCCTTTGACCTGTTGCGGCGGCAAGCTCTCAAATTCGATCACTTCCTTGGTACTGTCATATGTAGAACGATCGCACAGGATCGGTATGAGTGACTTTTCGATCAATCCAGGTACATTCCTGGCCGCTCCCATCAGGCGTGCAGAAAGATTGACCGCGTTCCCGATAATGGTGTATTCGCGGCGGATATCATTGCCGATAGAACCGCAAAAGATACGTCCCGTAGTCACACCGATGGAACTGTGCACGCCCAGGCTGATCAATTCATTCCGGATCATCAGCGCCGCCAGTACTCCGCGAGCCGGGTCATCTTCATGCGCAAAGGGAGGCAGGCCCAGGGCAGCAACGATGGTAATCCCCTTATCATCCACGTTGATTTTATTGATGCTGCCCTCATAGCGGTATACAGAACGCTGGATCAAGCGTGCAATCGTCTGGGCATCCTCAATAGACATCTCCTCATCGATATCCGGCAGGTTGACGAATAACACCGTGATGCGCCTCAACTCTGCAATCCAGCCGGATTGTCCGGCCACCAGACGGTTGACAATCGCGCCCGGGATATAAGCGCGCAGCGAACTCTGGGCGTCATCGGGGATGGTAAGCGCACGCCAAGGGGTCGAAACTGATGTCTTTCCATGCAGGTTTTTAAGCCTTCCGGCTTCAGCAACCTTATCTTTTAAAGGAAAACGTAATGGCTCAGCCGTACAATCCGCACTGATCACTTCCCAGGCCGAAGGGGTGATTAAGATCTCCCCGGCCTCAGCCAGATTATTGGCGATACCCAACTCGATCAACGGTGCGCCTGTGAGCAAAAACTCCCAACGGTTAAAAACGCCCCCGACGTGCACATGCTCGATCCGTCCCGCAGCGACCGCAAGTTTAAGATATAAAGTCGAACCTTCAAATTTATAGTTGACCAACTTCTCCCTGATTTTTAGCGCGCATTCGGTCGCGTGCAAGGCCCACGTCCGACGGTCATTCTGGGTACTGCCCCTTTCCTCTACCGTTTCTACCGCCCAGGTAGCGATGACTGCATCCCCGGCAAATTTGACCACGTCTCCCCCATACTCGTGGACGATATCGATCAGTTGCCCAAAATATTCATTTAAGATTCTGGCAAGCGTTTCCACCCCGGTTGGTCCTCGTTTGGCCAGGCGTTCGGTTAACAACGTAAAACCTGAAATATCCGCAAACAAAATGACCGCGTCAAGGTTTTCAGCTACAGGCGACTCGATTGGAGTTGGATCGGCAAGCACACGTTTCTTAATTAAACGGGGCACATAACTGGCAAATACTTCTGTCAAAACGGGATCGGTCATCCTATCCATCTCCTTAATCTTGCGAAAATCTGTAATATCCCGACAAATATGATACTCTAAAGTCTATTTAGTTGTAAGGGGAAAATGCCAGGGCAATCGCATCTTAATTACCTGTGGCGAGGACTTTGAGAAGATAATCCTGATCCCAAGCGGCTTGCAACTGTTTGGCACGAATGCCTCCTTTGGCCGTTTTCTCTTGCTTGAGCAGGTTTAGTGCGATATGACGCAGGACAGCCAGATTTTCGGGAGCCTGATCCTTGCGAACGCGGCTTTGATCTTCATTGAAAGCCACATCCAAAACCCAATGCAGTTCATTTTCAATAGACCAGTGTTTGCGCACAATATGCAGAATGCGTTTTGCATCGCTCTCCAGATTGGAGATATAAAAGCGCACCGCCTTGGTTTCCTTGCCGTCAATGATCCGTGTACTAATGACCATAACAATGCTTCTTAGCCCCACCCAATTTTGCACATCTCGGATAAGGTTCAGATATTCAGGATTGGAAGTGCTCCAGCATTCGCGTACTTCAATGCGACCATGCCCCTTATTGACTGTTTTATGGTAATCCAGGGAAGCATACTGGAAGTCGTGTGCCTGATCGACTGCAAACAGGACAGAAATGTCTTCAAACAAATGCCCTTGATTCTCCTTGACGCTCAACACATAGTCTCCCTGCCCTTCGACGATGGTCTTGGCGATGTTGGTTTGCGTTCCAATGGCATCAATCGTTACAATGCAGCCTGAAATGACAAGCAACTTGAGCAGTTCCGGGATCGCGGTGATCTCGTTCGACTTTTCGTTCACCTTGCGCTGTCCCAAAACCAGTTCATTTTCTGCTGCCCAGGCACTGACCATATAAATCGCTCGTTTCCCTAATCCCTGGTCATGCGAACCACGCAAACATTTGCCATCAATATTGATGATTTGCCCTGCGATGATCTCATTGACTGCCCACACCCATTCAAAAAAGGCCCGTTGGAACTCTTCAGTATCGATCAACGAGAACACCCGCCCAAAAGTGTCTTGCGAAGGAATCCCGTTCGGCAATTCCAGAAAAGTCTTCAGCCACAGTAACTTGCTCTTCCCAAAATTTTCAATATCCGTCCAGCCTTCCGCTCCGCAGATCACCGCGCATATGGCGATGACTATCATATCGATCAGTTTGTGCTCCTTCGTCCGCTCCACTCGCGGGTCGTTCACCTGGCTAAAATGCGCCTCAATCGCTTCTAAGGGTTTCTTGGGCATGACTACCTCCAGTAAAATCTAAGATAGCCAGTTTTACCTCATTTTCTAACTCATTTAGATGCGTTTGCCCTAGGGAAAATGCAGCTTTGGAGATATTTTGATAAACTATAGTCACATCTGAATCAAGGAAAGTGTATGAAAATCTTAACGGTTGATGTCGGCACCGGCACACAAGACATCTTTTTGTACAACTCCCAACTGCATATCGAAAACGGCTTCAAGCTGGTCGTCCCCTCACCTACCATGATCGTCCATCGGCAGGTCAAGGCGGCGACAAAAGCTCACACACCGATTCTGTTGACCGGTGTAATGATGGGCGGCGGCCCCTCAGCCTGGGCGGTGGAGGCACATGCCCGCGCGGGTCTGCCTGTCTACGCCACACCAGGCGCTGCCAAAACGCTGAACGATGAATTGGACAAAGTGCGGGAGTCTGGCATTGAAATTGTTTCTCACGACGAGGCTGCTGCATTAGCAGACTCTGTTCAACGCATCGAATTCCGGGACTTCAACCTGCCAGCCATTCAAGAGGCGCTCTCGCCCTTCGGCGTTGACTTGTCCGATCTGGACGCCATCGCAGTGGCCGTCTTCGATCACGGGGATGCACCCCCTGACGTCTCCGACCGGCAGTTCCGTTTTGATTATCTCAACGAACGTATCCAGGAAAAAAACTCTCTTTCCTCTTTTGCTTTTCTTTCCTCGACCATCCCCTCTATCATGACCCGTTTGCGGGCCG
>JASFRG010000116.1:0-15695 GCA_050115035.1 Anaerolineales bacterium
GGAGTTAAGAAAAAGTATAGACCTTTCGAGACTTAGTAATCGTCACGGTTCCACAGGCCCTCGAAGCCGACTTCATCCATCCACATGATCCAGGGTGTTAAACTTGGATCTTCAAAGGCAAGGGGTAGTTCCGGCAATTCTGATCGGTACGTTTTGTCAACAGGGACAGATAATCTATCATCAGCTTGCGAGTTGTCCCTAAAGCCTCTGTGGGCCGCAGACAGCTCGCCGGGCTCAAGGACAGTTCTTGTGAAATTCGGGAACCAGTTTACAAGTAAATGTCTACCGCAGGATGAACATAACCATTCTTCTGAGCCTTCATGCTCGTTGATGAGTGTCATTGTGTGCATTTCGTCAACTCCATTTCTTATTGGGCGAATTACAGGCCACAAGCTATCAGCCATATGGTAGTTGACAAGCTATTCTTAATGCGTTTCGCTTATCTTACAATTTCATAGCCATAAAATTGCAGAAAACTTGTATTTTTGCAAGGGCTTTCCTGTTGGAATCTTTGAAAAGTAGATTCTCTTTCCCTAATTAAGAGACTACCATCCTAAAGCTGTTTCCTACTACTCCTGAAATCCAGTTCGATAAAGGTCAAAGTACATTCCTTTTTTGTCCAGTAGTTCTTGGTGCGTTCCCTGCTCCACGATACGCCCATCGTGGATGACCACGATGCGGTCAGCGTTGGTGATGGTGCTCAGACGATGGGCAATCACGAAAGAGGTGCGTCCATCGAACAACCGCGTCAACGCGCGCTGGATGATCTCTTCGGTTTGCGTATCCACGCTGGAAGTAGCTTCGTCCAGGATCAAAATGCGCGGGTCGGCCAACAGCGCGCGCGCGAACGAGATCAACTGTCGCTGCCCCACACTCAGCAGCGCGCCGCCTTCCTCCACTGGCGAGTCGTAACCCTGCTTCAGTGCGGTGATGAACTCGTGCGCGCCTACCGCTTTGGCGGCAGCAGTCACTTCCTCGTCCGTTGCGTCCAGCCGCCCGAACAGGATATTCTCTTTGACTGTCCCGTTGAACAGGAACGGGTCTTGCAACACGATGCCCATTTGTCGACGCAGGCTGGCCTGGGTCACCGTACGCAGATCCCGGCCATCCACGCGCACGCAGCCTTCAGTCGGGTCATGGAAGCGTGACAGCAGCTTGATGATGGTGGTCTTCCCGGCCCCGGTTTCACCGACGAAGGCGACCGTTTTCCCGGGCTGGATGTCAAAGTCTATATCGTCGAGGACCAGAGCAGGATCATCGCTGTAATGGAAGGAGACGTGCTCAAATCGCACCGCACCCGTAATGGTTTCCATTTCGCGGGCATCCTCTGCATCCTTGACCTCCGCCTCGGTATCCATCAAAGTCAGGATTCGTTCACCGCCTGCCATGGTGGATTGCAGCATGTCGTAACGGCGAGACAGGTCACGGATGGGATCAAAGAAACGCTCGATGTAGAGCACAAAGGCCACCAGCACACCGGCTGTGATCGACTGCCCTAATACGGCTGTTCCGCCCAAATAAATGACCGCTGCCGTCGCCAACGCTCCCAACACGTCCACAATCGGCAGGAAGGAAGCTGCCACCTTGGCCGCACGAATAAGTGTCTGTAAATGATAGCGGTTGGTGTAATCGCGGAAATTGGCGAAATTGTGCGCTTGCCGACTGAACGCTTGCACCACACGGATGCCGTTGATATTTTCAGCCAGCACCGAGTTAACCCATGAGATGGCCGCACGAACGCGACGATATGCAACCCGTGCCCGGCTGCGATACATGCGGGTGACCAGCAACATGATCGGCAGCGTGGTAAAGGTCAGCAGCGAGAGTTTGATGTCCAGCGCCAGCATGGCAATGATGATACCTACCAGCGCGAACAGGTCTCGCGCAATAGCCAGCACAGCCCAGATGATGAACTGTCGCAGGTTCTCCACATCGTTGATGACACGCGTGATAACCCGTCCCACCGAGTAACGCGCGTAAAAACTG
The DNA here is from genome assembly GCA_050115035.1 of Anaerolineales bacterium. Lineage (GTDB taxonomy): Bacteria > Chloroflexota > Anaerolineae > Anaerolineales > Villigracilaceae > JAABUE01. Next base: position 1,987 of record JASFRG010000116.1, read on the forward strand.
AGCGACAGGTTCTGTAGGCGCTCAAACATCTCCTTGCGTAAGTCGTAGATGACCGACTGTCCCACACGAGCCATGATATTGACACGGGTAAAGATAAATATCCAGCGAATCAGTGCAAAGGCAAGATACAACAGCACTGCATTACGCAGCGCGGTCGGGTTGTTGGCTGTTAGCCCATCATCGATAGCAACTTTGACCAGGTAGGGTCCTATTACCGAGGAGGCTGTCGCAACCATCATCAAAAACGCCGAAAGAATCATCTGCCATTTATATGGACCAACGAAAGCAAACAGCCGGCGCGCGATAGCCGGGTCGATAGGACGATCGTACATCTCCTCGGATTGGGTTACGTATGCAGGGGGAACGATGGTTGTTTGTTGAGTCATAAGTTTTTATCCTCCTGAGGGGAGAACCGAGCGCACTTTGCGAGGTTCGCAGTCGAAGGATGGGCCAAAAATAAGACATTGCTTGTAAACAGCGCCCTTCGACTGCGCCGCGAATACCGCGCGGCTCCGCTCAGGGAGGAAGTTACTTTTTTGTCTTTTTCTTATTTTTCTTATTTGTTTCTTGTTTGTTTCTTGTCGCTTTCTCTCTGCTTTCACAATGTTATGAATTCCTGTGAAATCACCGCGAATCAATGCTTCTTTCTTGACCCGAGTCCAGCCTTTGATCTGGTGTTCATGCGTTATTGCTTCATGATAAGTAGAAACTTCCTCACTCCAGACCAATTCAACCGGGCGGCGAGAAAATGTATAAGCACTTCGAGTAACACCTTCTTGATGCTGCCAAATCCTTTTAGATAAATCATCTGTACCACCTGTATAGTACGAACTATCAGCACATTTGAGGATATAAACGTAATATGGCATCAAGAAAAACTCGGTGAGCATAGCGTAACGAAGACGAGAAGCGTCCTTCGACTATATTCGTCGCTATTACTTCTCTCTCCGCCCAGTACGGAAGTCATCGAGATCATCCGAACTGGCTTTCCGCCTCTCAACACGCACAGGCTGCAATTCCTGCATCTCTTCCGCATAGCGGGCCCGGTCTTTTAATTGCAAATCATAAATCTCGCGATAAAGTCCACCTTTTTGCAGCAATTCATCGTGTCTACCTTGTTGAACGATGCGGCTTTTATCCATCACCAGAATCAGGTCCGCGCGGCGGACGGTGCTCAGGCGATGGGCAATTACAAAGGTGGTGCGGCCTTCCATCAAGGTATCTAGCGCCTCTTGAATGAGTTTCTCGGTTTGTGTGTCCACGCTGGAGAGCGAGTCATCCAGGATCAGGATGCGCGGGTTCATCAGCAGGGCACGCGCGATGGCCACACGCTGACGCTGCCCACCGGAGAGCGTGATGCCACGTTCACCGACCACGGTCTCGTAGCCTTCGGGCAGTTCATTGATGAACTCATGCGCCTGGGCGGCTCTGGCCGCGGCAAAAACCTCTTCTGCGGTTGCGTCCGGGCGGCCATAGGCGATGTTCTCGCGGATGCTCTCTGAGAACAGCAGCGAGGTCTGCAACACGATGCCGATCTGCTTGCGCAGGCTGACCAGATCCAACTTGCGGACATCATGTCCATCTACCAGCACCGCGCCTTGCTTCACATCGTAGAAGCGCGGGATCAGGTTGACGAGACTGGTCTTGCCCGAGCCGGTAGGTCCGATCAGGGCGATGAGTTGATTGGGTTGGATGCGCAGGCTGACGTCCGAGAGCGAGGCGTTTACCTCCTCCTGATAGACCAAAGTCACATCACGGAATTCCACTTCGCCTTTCAGCTTGGACAATTGGACTGCATCCGCTGGAGAAGCAATCTCCGGTTCCGTATCCAAAACCTCCAGCACACGCCGCGCCCCGGCAGCCGCTTCTCCGGCGCCGTTAACCAGCCAAGTCAATTGCTGGGCAGGTTTGGCCAGCATGAGCACATAAGCGTTGAAAGCCACCAGTTCCCCGATAGAAAGCGTACCCCCAAAGACCATCTGACCGCCAAACCAAAGGATCAGAATGGTGCAAGCGGTGACGAGAAAATCGGTGGAGGGCATGACCTGCGCCCAGGAACTGATGACGCGCACACGTGCATCGTAATACTCTCGATTGGTCTCATCGAAGCGCTCGATCTCATAGTGCTCACGCGCGAATGCACGCACAACCTGCACGCCCGAAACATTTTCCTGCAAGCGTGCCGATAGATCACCCAGGGCAGTGTCCACATTGAAGAATAACTCGGCGACGCGTTTGCCAAAATTGAGCGTGATGACCGTCAGCGGAACGATGGGGATAATGGCAATCAGAGTCAGATTCCAGTTTTCGGCAAGCATGATACCCATAGCGCCAAAAAGCAGGAACACCATTTGTGTCAATTCGACGATGGAACTACCGATGAATTGCTGCACAGCACGCACGTCTTCGATACAGCGCGAGATCAACTGCCCGGTCTGGGAGTGGTCGTGATACGAGAAGGATAGGTGCTGGATGTGATCGTACAATCGATTGCGGATGTCATATCCGAGATGTCCACCGATCCATTCCGAAATATAGCGTTGGAAGCCGTTCAAAACAGCGGTCAATAGACCCAGACCAAGCAGGAGTAGTGCCGACCAGATCAGAACGCTGACCTGTCCACTGGCGATGCCATCATCAATTACGCGTTGGATGATGCGCGGCACAAGCAGTGACAGGCCCGTTAGGGTTGCTAACGAAACCAGGCTAAGAAGAATTTGCGGTAAGTATGGTTTGATAAAAGAACGGAGTCTGAGAATGGAGTTCATATTTGTTTGATTATTTTCTATGAAATGGTTCTGAATTTCAAGACACGTCTTTTGGAATTCTCAACAAAGAGAAAAATCCTAATTGAAAATATAGTGCATTTAGCAAACATTCCCCAACAAAATATAAATCCAATTGTAAAAAATAACATTTGAGGACATAGTGCAAAAGGTGAAGTCAACAATAAACCAAATATCAATGTTAATTGCATATATCTATAATGATTTTTCACTCAATATAACGAATCGGAACAAAAGCTGGGAATGACAAAATGTCATAGCCGTTTTCATGCAAATATTCAAGCAATATTTGTTTTGCATTTTCAGGATCCGGTTCAGCAACTGAGGCGCAGGAGCCAGTTTCGCCCTTCACTGTTCCATACAATAAGCTTGGATCTTGCACATAAAGTTCATACCATTGTCCACATGCTATTAAACCCACATAGCCAACTTGATAAAATGGAGGAGATCTCCTTTCAGCTTCTACAGCCCAAAGACCCTCTTTGGTGACATCTACCAAACTTGCTTCCACCGAGGCGCTAAAAATATACTGGGGTGGCTTCAAGTCATGCTCAAGAAGAGTTTGTCCATCCACCCAGTTCGGAATGGGCATATCTAAATAATCCAATATAGTTGGCGCTATGTCAATATTCTGGACATTAACTTTGATACGATTCGCGAATTCTCCATTAGGAAACCAGAAAATAAGAGGAACTCTTTGATTAGTAGCCCACATCATTCCATGATCAGAATAAACTATTATTATTGTATTTTCTAGCTGCTCTGATTTCGTTAAATAATCATAAAGCTCACCAACATACTGGTCAAAACTCAAAATTGCATCATCATAAAAATCTATCATCCAGGAGTGTTCCTGTTTTTGACCTTCAGAGAAAATCTGATCCCGGATTTCAAAAGATGGCCCATGTGTTCCCAACATATGAACATGGATAAAAACAGGTAATTGCGAATCATCTAAGATAGATATTAGTTCATTGAATCGATTTTGTTCATTTGAACGGCTGGCTGGTTGTATAACAATCTCATATGGGTTAATCATAGGTTTTAAAAAGAAAATATGCAGCAAGCGGTCCAAAATTCGTTGGAGAATCGTATCAGCGAAATAAGCACCATCTCCCCCACTAACAAATCGTATAATTCTCAAAAGAAAGTTGTTGGTATCCAAACCTAGATTTGCAATATCATATCCATCTAATAAGTTCAGAGTAATGGCATCACCATAATAGGGTACTGACAAATCAACAGTTCGATAACCAGCCCGTCTTAAAATACCAGGCAAATGTTGGTACGCATTTACCCCATTCAATATGTCCGGCGGATAGATTACACCCGTTTCAAGCGGTAGTTTGCTAGTCATTATAGAGGCAATTGAACCACCCGTCGTCCCGGCATTAGGGAAAGCATTTTCAGCGACTAATGCAATTGAACCCAATTTATTCATGTGGGGTGTCGTATCTCTCTCATATCCATACAAAGACAAATGTGTCGCATCCAGGCCATCCGATCCAAGTAAAATAATATTAGGCAACTTATTATTTGTTACTGTTTCAGCAAAAACAGATTTTTTTTTAGTGATGTTATCAACGATTAAGAACAGGGAAAAGATGATTGAGACAAAAATTCCCCCAAAAATTAGAATAGCTTGATTATGTTCGATGGAATTCTTTTTCTTGCTGCGAACTTGGATGAAAAGTCGAATTTTTTTATAAGTAACAATGAAAAAAACAACAAAAAGAAGACCGTACACAGCACGAGAGATTCGTTCTGTAGAAACAATTCCAAAACTAAATACCGTGTATGTAAAATTGTCAACCAATATTAGTACAATTGAAGAAAACACCAGAGACGTTATTAATGTACCAATTGATAATAAAAAATTCCCCGTATCTTTCGGTTTTAAGACATGATCCAAATATGCCAAAACTACAAAAGTCAAAATCGGTAAAACACACAAACCAAATGCGGCAAGAAAAAAAACATTTACCTGTGATCCTAAAGTCATACCCGACATAAATGATGGTTTTGTGATAAAAAATATCCATTCCAAAAAGGTATGCAAATAAATGAGCGAAACCGTCAGGAATATTACTACTGACCAAGATTTAGATAAATATTTTTTGTGTTTTTTCACGACAAGTTTATTTTTTATTTTAATTTTAGGAGCCACATTTCTTCCAGTGACTAGAATGTGCGTGGAAATCGGTTTTTTGTAAAGATAATAATACTATTTGTGAATTGTGACAAATGATAGTTGAATCCCTGGTCGGCTTGCTCTATACTTAAAGAGCCTAAAACTAAAAATGGAGGAATGAATGTCTGAACCCCGCAAGAAGATCACACTCCCGTATCTTTTCCAAAAAGTCGACAAGGGCGAACCCATCACCTGGCTGACCTGTTACGACTACCCAACTGCCTATCTGCAAGAGCAGGCCGGCATCGAGATGATCCTGGTCGGTGACAGCCTGGGAATGACTATGCTCGGCTACGACTCGACTCTCCCCGTCACTATGGACGATATGATCCGCCACACGCAGGCTGTGCGACGCGGCGCTCCGACCGCCTTTGTGGTTGGGGACATGCCCTACATGACCTATCAACCCTCAGTTGAGACCGCCATCCGCAACGCCGGACGCTTCATGTCCGAAGCTGCGACAGATGCCATTAAACTGGAGGGTGGTGCCTCGATGGCAGACCGCATCAAAGGCATCGCCGATGCCGGCATCCCGGCCATTGGCCACCTCGGGCTGACTCCGCAATCCGTCAGCGCATTGGGTGGTTTCCGTGTCCAGGGCAAGTCCGCGGAACTGGCAAAGAGAATCATCGAGGATGCTAAGTTGCTTGAAAAAGCTGGGGCTTTTGCTATCCTACTCGAAATGGTCCCAGACCGCATCTGCAAGCTGATCACCGAACGTGCGGAAAACTGCATCATCATGTCACTGGGTTCAGGCCCGGATGCGCATGGGCAGTTGTTGATCTACCACGACATGTTCGGCCTGTACCCCAAGTTCAAGCCCAAAATGGCCAAGGTCTTCGGCAACGCAGGCGAAGTCATACTGAATGGCTTGAAAGGCTACCATGATGAAGTCATCGACAAGACCTTCCCTGCCGAAGAGAACTGGTTCGGGATGAAGGATGATGAATACGACGAATTGGTGAAGATGCTGGATTAGTGTCCCCGAGCGGAGCGAAGCCGAAGGACAGATGCTATGCAAGCGTTAGCGCATCGACTCCGGTGAAAGAACCGTACCTCCGCTTAGCGGCATATGAGGAGAACTATGAACAAAAAAAACCGTGAGATGCTCAAAATTCCAGCCGATCGACTAGATGCCATCAATGCCGTTTTACTCGACCCAAACAGCAAAGTCATGCAAGGCTTCATGGACGTGGTCGCTAAATACGGCACACCGGAAGAGATCAACGCCAAAGCGCGCGAAGCCAGGAAATACGAGAACCTGCTCAAGAAGGTGCGGGAAGTCAGGCCTGAATACATCAAAGATTTGGAATGGTTGGCGGAGCAACGCGATAGAGGCGCATTCATCTCAATCGCGGATTACAGGCACAAAGTCCTAGGAGATGCGGCGGCTTCCACAAACTTCAAAGAGGAGTACCCCGTCACGCTGGAAGTCAGCGCAGCGCAATACTTCCCCTGGCTGCGCCCAATGGCCGAAGAGGCTATCGCCAATCAGACTCTCGTTCCAGCGCGCTTCATCAAAGTCCGTAAGATGAAAGAGCAGGAAGAGGATGGTGACCTGCCCGCCATGGCTGCAGCCTTCCAGATTTTCGATGCCTCATATGTGGAAACACTGGACACAAAAGGCACGGATGGCTCAAACCCGCACCTGGGAGGCCCAGAAACCATCACCGGTTACTTTGGCGGCATCGGCCAGCCCAACGAGCACGCGCTTCAATGGATAGATGAGTTCCTGTATTACTATACAAATTACGGCGTCAAATCGGTGTTGAACTTCAATGCCGGAACTATTCTGCTGGGCTTCCTGCTTTACAAAATGGGCATCGATTTCGATTTCAAGATCTCGGTTTTCTTCGGCAGCGACAACCCCTACCACGCGCTGTGGATCATGTTGGCCGCCAAGCTGTTCAGCCGGGATGACGGCACCTGCGCGCTGTGCGGTTTCAACTGGTCAAACTCGGTTAATAACCAGACCATGGAACTGACCGCCGAATTCCGGAGAGCACTTGGTTTTGAAAATGTGGTACGTTTCGAACATCACATCACCGAGACCTACAGGTCGATCATCTTACAGCCTTACAACCGCCGTGACGAGCTGGTGGAAATCGCCGATCATGTCGCCAACATCTCAGCTAAGCACGAGGGCGGCGACCCGGAGATTGACGCTACGCTCGAGCATTCCTCGGACATCCTGGATTATTTCCGCGATAAAGAGGAAGTGATTGAATCAGGCGATTGGGACCACCTCCGGCGCAACTTCCTGGAAAAGGTTAAGGCAACCAACAAAACTGCCTGGGCGCTGACAGAGAAGGGATTGTCTTTCGTCGCAGCGCCGAATTTACATAAATAAAGGTGCGTACGAAGACGCGTATGTCAAAGGGAAAAAACTGGGATAAATAGCGAAACCGGGAGAGGTTAGTCTCCCGGTTTCGCTATTTTTGAATATACAGTCCACAAAAGGAGAATATCTAATTTATTTCAAATTCAAGCCCAAAAAGATTTGTATAATTAGAACTCGATGACAGAATTCAACTATCTCACTACCCACGTTGGTTCCGTACCTCACACAGAAGCCACTGCCTTGACCACCCGCCTGCTGTCCATGCTGGATATTCCCTGCTGGTTGCAGTTACCACGCCGCGACTTTCGAGAAAATATCTACACTCAATACGCGCCGACGTTGCCCGGTGCGGTGGTGCTCGCAGATAAAGAGAAGGCGGTTATCGACTTTGATGCAACGGAATTCGATACGCAACTCGAGAGCTTCTACCAATCCGTAATTGATGACGATGTAGATGCCTTTGCCCTGCATCCGGAATATGCGCAGGGTTTCTACACCCTGACCGATGCACTCAAAAAGACCCCATCTAAATTTGCCAAGGGACAGGTTATGGGCCCAATCAGTTTCGGGTTGACTATTACAGATCAGGACGGGCGTGCCTGCCTGTACAACGATATCTATAAAGATGTGCTCGTCAAGCACATGACCTTTAACACGCGCTGGCAGGTGAAACAGCTACAAAAAGTCAGCAAGCCCCACTCGCGAGACAGGCAGGTCATCATATTTGTAGATGAGCCCTACATGGCATCCTTTGGCTCGGCGTATGTCAATTTGGGAAAGGAGCAGGTTATCACCTGGCTGGACGAAGTCTACGAAGCTCTCCACACTGCTGGGACGATCACCGGCACACACTGTTGTGGCAACACAGATTGGGGTGTGTTATTGAATACTAATGTAGACATTCTCAATCTGGACGCCTACGATTTCATCGAGAACCTGGCTTTGTATCCGGTTGAATTGCGGGAATTTCTGGATCGCGGCGGCGCAATCTGCTGGGGATTGATTCCCAACAATGAGCGTATTTTTAACGAGACTCCCCAATTGCTGGCAGACAAGCTGCTAAACGGAATCAGGTTGATCTGTGAGAAAGCTGCGAGGCGCGGCGTCAACATCCGCCCTGATGAATTCGCATCCCGCAGTTTGCTTGCCCCCGCCTGCGGACTAGGCTCTACCAGCGTTGAAGTTGCAGAACGCGTATTCGAAATATTGTCTGAAACCAGCGTCATTCTGAAGGAAAGATAATCCATTATCCTTGTGAATTTTTTCTCAAATCAAGATGAATCGCACCTAAAACAGGTGACATCTTCTGGTATCCTTATCACTCTCACAGCTTATAATCAAGCTTGATTTTGCAGGTGCAATTCTACTTATAGAGGATTAAATAATGACCGCCCCTTATGCTTCAAAAGCACAAAATACCTTTGACCCTGCGCATGACGTTTATCGCTATACTCCTCGTTCCCTACAGCCCATCTTTGCCCCGAAAACAGTCGCGGTAATCGGTGCAACGGAGAAACAAGGCAGCGTCGGCCGCACCGTCATCTGGAACCTGATCAGCAGCCCGTTTGGTGGCACCGTGTACCCGGTCAACCCAAAACGAGAAAACATCCTGGGCATCAGAGCCTATCCCAACATCAAAGATCTGCCGGACAAGATCGACCTGGCAGTCATTGTCACTCCTGCACCTACTGTCCCAGGCATCATCGAAGAATGCGTAGAAGCAGGTGTGAAAGGCGCCATCGTCATCTCGGCGGGCTTCAAGGAAGTTGGACCTGAAGGTGCAAAACTGGAAGAACAAATCCTGGAGTATGCTCGCAAAGGCAAGATGCGCGTCATTGGCCCCAATTGTCTGGGGGTCATGAACCCGCTCACCGGCTTGAACGCAACCTTTGCCACTGCCACTGCCCAACCCGGGAACGTAGCTTTTATCAGTCAGTCAGGAGCTCTGTGCACCTCGGTTTTGGATTGGTCCTTCAAAGAACATGTCGGCTTTTCAGCATTTGTTTCTATCGGTTCCATGCTGGATGTTGGCTGGGGCGATTTGATCTACCACTTAGGCGATGATCCCCATACAGAGAGTATCGTGATCTACATGGAAACAATCGGTGACGCACGTTCCTTTATGTCAGCTGCACGCGAAGTAGCCCTGACGAAACCGATCATTGTCATTAAACCCGGGCGTACTGCAGGCGCGGCGCGCGCCGCCGCCTCTCACACTGGCTCACTGACAGGTTCGGATGAAGTGCTCGACTCCGCATTCAGGCGCTGTGGCGTACTACGTGTGGATACGATCGGTGAAATTTTCTCTATGGCTGAAGTACTCTCAAAACAGCCTCGCCCGAAAGGCCCTAACCTCACCATCCTGACCAACGCTGGCGGACCTGGCGTACTGGCTGTGGATTCGCTCATCACGCGCGGCGGTAAGCTAGCAAATATTTCAACTGAGGCAATGGATAAGTTCAATAAAATTCTGCCGCCGCAGTGGAGCCACAACAACCCGGTCGATATCCTTGGAGATGCCTCGCCAGAACGCTATGCCCAGGCTCTCGAAATCGCCGCTGACGACGAGAATAGCGATGGCCTGCTGGTAATCCTTACGCCCCAGGCCATGACCGATCCCACCGCCACTGCAGAAGCGCTCAAGAGCTACGCACAAAGTTACGACAAGCCAATTCTAGCCTCCTGGTCAGGCGGCCAGGACATCTCTGCAGGCGAGTCGATTCTCAACAAAGCCGGCATTCCAACATATATGTATCCAGATACGGCAGCGAAGATATTTGCCTACATGTGGAAATATACTGATAACCTAAAAGCCCTATATGAGACAGTTAATCTACCGCATGACGACGAATCAAAAATGGACCGTGAAGCTGCCTCCGCTATCATCGATAGGGCTCGCAACTCAGGCCGTTATCTGCTAACCGAGGCCGAGTCGAAGGAATTGTTGGCCGCCTACGGTATTCCCACTGTCCCCACTCACATCACATCCAGTGCAGACGAAGCGGTTGCCAAAGCCAAAGAACTAGGCTATCCGGTCGTGCTCAAACTGCACTCCGAAACTGTTACCCACAAAACGGACGTGGGGGGTGTACAACTCAACTTGAAAGACGAGCAGGCCGTTCGGTCCGCGTTTGAAGCGATCAAGAAGGGAGTCAGCGAAAAGCATTCGATTGATGACTTTCTGGGTGTCACCGTGCAACCTATGATTAAACTGGATGATGCGTACGAACTTATTATCGGCTCCAGTATAGACCCACAATTCGGTCCAGTGGTCTTGTTCGGGATGGGCGGCACACTGGTTGAGGTCTTCAAAGATCGTGCATTGGGCTTGCCTCCGTTGAATCCGACATTGGCACGGCGCATGATAGAACGCACAACAATTTTCGAGGCGCTCAAGGGTATACGCGGTCGCCAACCGGTAGATATCACCGCGCTGGAACAACTGCTGGTGCACTTCAGCCAACTGGTGGCTGAGCAACGCTGGGTTAAAGAACTGGATATCAATCCATTGTTGGCCTCGCACGACGGTCTGCTGGCGCTGGATGCACGTGTCCTGATCCACGAAGGCAAAGATGAAAACAAACTGCCCAGGCTGGCAATCCGGCCATATCCTAACCGTTATGTGGCGCCCTGGACAATGAAAGATGGCACGGATGTTGTTATCCGTCCAATCAGCGCCGAGGATGAAATGCTCATGCGCGCATTTCACGAGTCGCTCTCCGACAAGACAGTTTATATGCGCTATCTTTCCCCAATGTTACTGAGCACACGCATCACACACGAACGTCTGGCGCGCGTGACCCACAATGACTATGATCGTGAGATCGCGTTGGTAGCAGTAGGGGAAGATGACAAGGGCGAAAAAGCCATTTTCGGGGTTGCTCGATTGAGCAAGCTTCGCGGTAGAGATGAGGAAGCACGCTATACTATGTTGATCTCTGATAATTATCAGGGTAAAGGGTTGGGCAAAGAATTAATGACGCGCATCATCAAGATCGGCCGGGACGAGAAGGTCAAGCGCATCATCGCATTGATGTCACCGGAAAATGAAGCGATGAAATCGTTGTGTAAGGCAGTTGGATTTTCATCCTTCGAGATCGATTCAGAAAATGGGATGTTGAAAGCACAAATACAATTGTAAGCTTAGATAAACCAAAAGATGCCTGTGGAATAATCAACCACAGGCATCTTTTGGTATGTAAAACCATCTTTACTTAAACGTAAGTGACTATTCCAAAATGGATTCCATCATCTTCGCCACAGCCTGATATACCGGCGACTCATCGCCTAATTCAACCAACGGTTTCCCAGAAAATTCAAAAGCTGCAAGATCGTTATCAGCCGGAATAATTCCCAATAGCGGTACACCCAAACTATCCACGAATTTCTCGAGTTCGGGATGTAACTCGCCATCGGGAACGCGGTTAACAATCAAATAAGCATTCTCAATGTTAATTTCTAGTTCTTTCTGGATATCCACGATGCGTTGAGCAGCGACCAATCCGCGTTGAGTGGCATCGCTGACAATCAGCAGGTGCTGAACATCACGAGTGGTACGGCGGCTGAGATGTTCCATCCCAGCTTCGTTGTCAATGACAACATACGGATAATGCTTGCTCATGCCATCGATCACATCCCGCAGGTTGTGGTTGACCGCGCAATAGCATCCCTGGCCTTCACCGCGCCCCATGGCGATCAAATCGAAGCGCGAACCTTCTGCCAGTGAAGAACGAACGTGGTAATCTAAATAGTCGCGCTTATTGACTCCGCCGGGCAAATTGCCCATGGCTGCACCACCCTGCACCAGTGAGTCCTTGACCTGATGCAACATATCCTCACGGATATCTCCCACTGTCCATTCAAGATCCAGACCAAGTACCATATTCAGATTGGCAGACGGATCCGCGTCAATGGCCAGGATACTGCCGGTCTGATTTTGTGCCAGATATTTGATCACCATACCGGCGACAGTGGTTTTTCCCACTCCACCTTTGCCAGCCAATGCGATTGTTGTTGTCATATTTCTAAAATCCTTCTATCGATTAATTTTCTTGCGCAGCCAGTTTCTCCGCCATCGCGTGCGCAGACTCTTTAAGCACTGGCACATGATCGTAAACGGGAATACCCAGCCTGTCCGCTTCCTGTACCTTCAGATCAGCAGGCAAGAAGCCTAACACAGGTAACCCTGGAGTCTCAGCTTCTAAAAATGTCTCTTCTTCGTTATTCCGCACCTTATTGCCAACCAGGTACAAGCGCTTTAAGCCGATATCATTGGCCAATTTCTTGATCTGAGCTGCTGTTCCTAGGCTGCGGCGCGTCGGCTCAACAACCACGATCATTGCATCCACAAAATCAACTGTGGCACGGCCAAGATGCTCCACACCTGCATACATATCGAGCAACAAAACATCATCTTCACGGAATAACAAGTGTGTAAAAAGTGTTTTCAGCATAGCCGATTCGGGGCAGATACAACCCGAACCGCCCAAATCCACCGAACCTGACTCTAGCAAGCGAACGCCACGATGCACCACGCTGAATCGCTCAGGGATATCGTCTACGCGTGGGTTGAGGGTGAAAAAGCCACCTACAGTGCCGGGCTTGGCGCCGGTGCGCTCTTCAATCAAAGCATCCATTTCGGCAATGGGGCTTAATTTGGCGCGCACATCATCCGGGAAGCCCAATGCTCCAGCCAGGCAGGGGCTGGGGTCCGCGTCCACAGCCAGAACGTCCCGGCCTTGATCCGAATAGACCTGCGCCAGCAGCGCTGTCAGCGTAGTTTTTCCAACACCACCTTTACCAGTGATGGCAAGTTTCATGTATCAGCTCCTCATAGACCTGACAGATTTCTAAAACCTGTCAGGTCTCATTAACCAATTGTTTGACTTCGTAAGTATAGCCATCTTCCAGTTTCTTTTGACTTTCCATATAGTTCAAAACGTACTGTCCGCAATTGCTGCCGATCTCGTTCTCTTGCACCTCGCCGATGCTGACAATCACGTCATATCCGGCTTCGGTCAGCGATTGCGCCACTGCCTGGCCAGTGTCAGGTCGATATGGGTCGATATGTGTGGAGAGGCCATTCTGCACAGCATGGCAGGTGGGGTTGACAGGCGTGATTTTCACCAGATAGCGTTCAGGGTCAAAATAGCGCAGCATGACATCTGGTTCGACCGGCATACCTTCAGCCAATGCAAAATTGAGCGTGATCTTACGATCACCAGAGCGGTAAAAACGTCCGCCGTAAGCTGCCATGTCGGCAAAGCTCCACTTTCGTACCGGGATGAGCTTATCGCGCAAAGTCACATCTGTAGTGTGAATGGAATACTGGAACTGGAATCGGCCGTTGTGATACAACCGATTTTTCACATCCAATAAGCCTTCGAAGAAG
>JASFRG010000117.1:0-15692 GCA_050115035.1 Anaerolineales bacterium
TTGCCAGATTTGGTGGCTCCCTTCAACCTATTCTTTTGTTAACGTCCCATGTTTAGTTTTTTTCCTTGACCCGATCATCCGTTTTCGACACCAATGTGTCTACTTATTTTTGAACCATCCCCTGAAATTTTATACAAAATATGGTTTTTCTGTACTTGATGAGTCTTTATCGGATGATTCAGAAGGTATAACCTTAATGATTGAAGTATAAAAGGAGAAATTCATGGAAAATGGCTTCTTTTTGATTACCGGTACATCCAGAGGGATTGGAGCAGCATTGGCACAAAGAATCCTGGAAGAAGGCCATACGGTCCTTGGTGTGTCTCGAGGTCAATCCAACACATTGAAATCCCCGAAATATCATCATTTGTCCTTTGATTTAAGCGATAAATCTCGAATTACCCAGATCATGGCAAAAGCAAACGAAATCGTTGACGCTCAAACCTTCGATTTTGTTTGCCTGGTTAACAATGCATCCGCTGCCGAACCCATAGGTCCAATCGAAAAATGTCCACCAGAAGAAATAGAATCGCATGTCAGCATTGGCCTGATCGCGCCGATGCTCCTGACTTCCATGTTCATACGAAGATTTATCAATAAGAAGATTCGGAAGAAAGTGGTCTTTATCTCATCAGGAGCAGCCTTTACGCCTCTGGCTGGTGAAAGCATCTATTGCAGTTCCAAAGCAGGTCTCAACATGCTTGCTCAATGTGTTGGCCTCGAGCAAAAGGAGAAAGAGTATGGGTTTGAGGTGCAATCCATCGGACCCGGTATGGTGGACACCTCCATGCAACTGGCAGCCCGCTCAAAGTCCAGTGATGAATTTGCAATGGCAGACTTTTTCAAGCAGGCATACGAGGAGGGTAAGTTAAAAGAGCCAGACAAGGTTGCTGAAAAAATATATACAATACTGGAGAATACATACGAGCAGGGAAAATATGTAAGCGTAAACGAAACCCAGGCACAATGAGCGGTGTACATATTTTAGATGAGCAGGTTACTTATTAAGAAGCCACGCATTTTCAAGCGAATTTTCCGAATTGCATTTATCCTCCTTTTCTCCCTGTTAAGTTTCGGAAGCGTTCACGCAAAAGGTGCACCGGCAATGCTTAAAATCAAGGGGCCGGGCATCGCAGATGTCCTCGAAATCACTGAAGAGGGATTACTCGCCTCTTTTGGCTGGGGCGAGTTTGCGGACTTCGATGCCCCAATCGAGGCCAGACCCGATTGTGAAGAAGGATACGTTATCATCCGTTATGTCCTGATGGGCGGCACGACTATGCGGAGCCTCGATACTTTCACGTATTTTCCAGGATCCGGAGATGGGCAGGGCATTGTCTATTACAAAGGCATTATCGACAAAAAATTCATCTACGGTGGAACACCCCAGGACGGGAAGTGGTTTCGCGTTTCAGCACATGGGGAAGCCTCTATACGGCAAATTTTTGATACTTACAATATTTCCACAAAGGAGATTTCCCCTTTGAATTACTTCGCTCCAGTAAATATCCGTGTTTGGATAAGCTACGGCTTCATCCTGGCGATTGTTGGTGTAACAACCTTCCTATTTATACGAAGGAAGCGTATACTTCTCTAGCTTAGTCATCCTCCCAAATCGGTTACAATCTCCAATATGCGACCCATCTTCTGGCTGGTAATTCTCGGCTTGTCTCTGATTTCCTGCCAGCCACAGGCTACCTACCCCGTCACAATCATCGATGGGGAACAAATCCATACCCTGACCACAGATAAACGTATTCCAGTGGAGATGTTGACGGAGGCACGCATCGCGCTTGCCCCCGAAGACCTGCTTCTGGTTAATGGTCATCCATTTTCGCCCGAACAGAGCCTGCCCCCTCAAACTCACTCGATCCAAATCCGCCGCGCGGCCAATGTGAATTTAGTCACGCCGGAGGGCGAACAGGAACTGAGTACAACAGCGGAGACTGTCGGGGCGTCATTGCACGAGGCGGGGGTTCAGCTATACGCAGCCGACTTCATCGATCCTCCCATAGACACACCTATCATCGCTGGGATGACGATCACATATCGTCAGTCGCAGGAATTGATGGTTTCCACAAACGCTGGAGAAGTCCGCATCCGCTCGTCGGCGAGGACAATTGGCGTGGCGCTGGCTGGAGCCGGGATCCCGCTCGAAGGGTTGGATTACAGCCTCCCGGCGGAGTCCGATGCGCTGCCGGCTGACGGGAAGGTACGCGTGGTGCGGGTCAGCGAGTCCATACAGTTAATACAGAAATCCATTCCCTTCGAAACTGAAACCGCATCATCTCCCGATGTGGCTTTGGGAACGCAGGAAATTGTACAGCCTGGCCAAGAAGGCTTGGCAGTTGCACGCACGCGTATCCGCTACGAGGATGGACAGGAGGTCAACCGTGAGATTGAGGGCGAAAGCGTAGTGCGACCGCCGCAAACGCGCATCGTCAACACGGGTACAAAAATCGTGGTCACCACAGCTACAGTGGGTGGCGAAACCTTAGATTACTGGCTGGCTTATGAAATGTATGCCACCATTTATTCACCTTGTAACTCTGGCACGGGCGGCTGCTCCTATAGTACAGCCAGCGGCTTGCGTGCAGGTCGAGGCGTAGTGGCGATGGACCGTTCCATGTACAGCTATTTGCAAGGCGCGCGCATCTATATCCCAGGCTATGGCTATGCTGTGGTTGGGGATGTGGGCGGCGGCTCCATCGTAGAGGAGAATATTGGCGTCTCAAGATATCGCTGGATCGATCTCGGTTTCAACGACAATAACATCCTGGACATGAGCGGCTGGCTGACGGTCTACTTTCTCAGTCCTGTACCTGCCTCCATTCCCCCTGTGATGCAATAACATGACTCGCACCCAAAAATCCATCCTCACTGTTCTCTCCATCCTGGCCGCACTCTTATTGCTGCTGGTCGGCTGGATCAGCTACCAGACCTACACTTCACTCTGGCTGGCGCCGCTTGGACCTGCCATCGCGCTGCCTACTTCCACCTGGAGCCTGCCAGCAACCTGGACTCCGGAATCATCTGAATTTATTCAAGCCCAGGCTCCTGGAAATGCCGCCACCCTTGCTCCAAGCAACACGCCCGTTCAGGCCCTCGCTTGTGGCGGTCCGCCCGTTATGACCATACTGGCTATTGGTACCGACTCGCGCTCAGATTCATACTTGTACGGTCTGGCAGACGTCATACGCATTGTACGAGTTGATTTTGCAAACCCGAAGGTGACCATTCTGGAATTTCCTCGCGATCTGTGGGTTGAGATCCCTGAAATCTCAGATAACCTCAATGGGCAGGACCATGAAAAATTGAACCAGGCTTACCTGTATGGTAACCCCGGTTTCGGGTATTACCAGGGTCCCGGTGAAGGTCCTGGTTTGTTGGCACGCACCCTGGCATTGAATTTTGGAGTCCATTCAGACAGTTATGTTGCGGTCAACATGCGGACGTTCGAAAAGATTGTGGATGCCGTTGGCGGAATCAAAGTCAACCTGCCAAACGGTGTCGACGGCCGCACAGCCGAAGACCGCAGCAAGCGACTCATTTTTCCACCCGGCATACAAATCCTGAATGGCGAAGAAGCGCTTACACTGGCGCGCATCCGCAATGAGGGTGTTTTCGAGCGCGTTTCCCACCAAAACACAGTTCTGTGTGCCTTACAGGAAAAACTCACCAGCCCGAGCGTGATTGTGCGCATCCCGGCACTGGTCAACTCTTTTCAGGGTTCAGTCCAGACCGACCTGACTCCCGAACAGATCACACAACTAGGCTGCCTCGGTACCCAATTGACCGGTTATGACATCTCCTTTGTGAGTTTTCCCCAGGAAATTTTCGAGGGCACACGCGTATTCGACCCGGTCTTCGACGGCAGGATTTTTGTCTGGGATGTAGATTACGACGTTCTGCGCGACTACGTTCTACGCTTCAATCTTGGAACCTGGCCTGCTCCCGATATAGCGGGTGAATCCCAGGCAGATGAGGAAACCGTTTCTACCTGCCCATGAACTCCAATCGCTTCCCACCCCCCATCCCCCCGTTGAATGCCCGTGACCTGCTCAAACAGTATGGTATGCACGCCGATAAACGCCTGGGGCAGAATTTCTTGCAAGATCCGTATGCATTGGAGAAGATTGCCCAGGTTGCAGAAATTCAGCCCACGGATACCGTGTTAGAAATCGGTCCCGGTCTAGGAAGCCTGACTCGCTATCTGGCTGCCAGGGCGCAAAAAGTAGTAGCCGTTGAATTGGATGAGAAATTGTTTCCAGCACTAGAAGTAGTTATTTCACCCTATCGCAATATTCAATTGGTTCATGGCGATATGCTGGGGATTGAACCCGGGGAAATCATTGAACAGGATGATTATCTGATTGTGGCAAACATCCCTTACTATATAACTTCAGCCTTGATCCGGCATTTGCTCGAATCAACCCCAAGACCACGACGCATTGTATTAACCATCCAGAAAGAAGTCGCTGAACGAATATGTGCCGAACCCGGTGACATGAGCCTGCTGGCACTGAGTGTGCAGGTCTATGGGCAGCCACGTGTTGCTGCGAACATTCCGGCAAGAGCCTTTTTTCCCGCACCCAAAGTGGACTCTTCTGTCTTGGTGGTAGACATCTATTCAACACCAATCGTAGACGAAAATCTGTTGGAAACATTTTTTCAATTGATCAAAGCCGGGTTCAGCCAAAAGCGCAAGAAACTGCGCAATTCGATTTCTGCTGGCATGCGTCAATCTCCTGCTGAGGCGGAAAAACTGCTCAGTTCAGCGGATATCGATCCACAACGCAGAGCAGAGACATTGAGTATTTATGAATGGGGAAAACTAAGTTATCAATATTCGATGATCGGGGATCAATAATCGGCAGCTTACGGAGCGGGAACAATTCGCGCATTCCGTCCGGCACGCCGTACATCGCGATAATTCCACCACAGTTGCCAGACTCGTAATGCGGCTTCAAATTGAATTCTGAATGACATTTTAGATTTTCCCCAGCGTCGGTCTGCAAAATATATCGGCACTTCTTCGATCTTATACTCCAGGCAATATGCCAGGTAAGCCATTTCCACCAGGAAAACATATCCATTAGAACGAATTCGTTCCAGGGGCATGCTTTGCAAAGTTTCACGCCGCCACATGCGGTAACCAGTGGTCACATCGCGAAGAGGAAATCTCAGTATCGAGCGTGCATATAGATTTCCAAAGGAGGAAAGCTCTTTGCGCCATAGCGGCCAGCGCTCATCGACCGCCCCCCCTTCCACATAACGGGAACCGATCACAACGTCGCATGATTCGAGGCGCGCAGCCATCTCAGGAAGAACTGCTGGATCGTGCGAAAAATCCGCATCCATTTGAACAATTGCGTCTACGTCTTCCAGCATAACCTGCTGGAAAGCATTGAGATACGCTGACCGTAAACCAAGTTTGCCGGGCCGGTGCAAGACTTGCATTCGATTGTCCTGCGCTGCCAGATCATCAGCAATTTTCCCGGTTCCATCGGGGCTGTTGTCATCAACTACCAGAACACGTAAATTGAGAGGAAGCGTAAATAAAGCGGAGACTAGCTTGGGCAAGTTCTCCGCTTCGTTATATGTGGGGATGACAATAATAATCTTCAATCGGCTCATAATCTAGCAACTCAGTCATCGAAAGGTAGAGCAACCTTAAGAGATTACAGGATTTATGAAATCTAACTCATCAATTCAACAGGTTTTTGTTCTACACCTTTGGGGTGTTGTAATCCTAATGGATCAAGCGCAGCAATTCTTTTTTAAGCGCATCCACATCATTAAACCGTCCACGGCCTGAAGGGACTTCAACAACCTTAATTACAAGGCGGTTTGCGCTTTTCGCAGCCTGCTCGCGATCTTTGATGGGATAGAAATAGTCCAACGATTGTTCCAGGCGTTTACTGATGAGTTGCTGCAGTGCAGATAGATTTCCTGACGACACCACCAAAACAAAATCTGTAGGAGTCAAATGGCCTACAAACTCATCCGCATCGCCCCCTTCGCGCATTGCATTTTTAATCATTAAGCTGATGGCGCGCAGTACATCATCGGAAGCTACAAATCCATATGCATCTCGAAAAATATCCAGGTTTATAATGGATACAAGTATCAGGGACCATTTGCTCGCCTGAAGCAACTCACGTAGTTTTTCATCAACTAATGCGCCGTCAGGTAATTCACTGACGGGATTATTCAATGATCCCTGAGTGGCCCGTTGCAAGGTATTACGTACGCGTAAACGCAATTCCTGTATGTCGAAGGGTTTGGTAATGTAATCGTCAGCACCCAGTTCAAGGCCATGTAACCGGTCGTCACGATCTCGCTTTTCTGTTAAAAAAATAATAGGGACATCCTGTGTGCGGCGGTCTGTGCGTAATCGACGTGCAACTTCATATCCATCGATATCAGGTAAACGGATATCGAGAACAACCAGGTCAGGATCAACAGTTTGGCAAGCCCGAACGCCATCTTCCCCCCAATTAACTGTAAAAACCTCGTAACCCTGAACGCGGAAATATGCGTTCAGCATCTCGGCGACGTCGAGGTCATCTTCTACGACCAGGATTTTTGATTTGACGTCTGCCATGCTGGTCTCCTTATGTAAACTTACCCTATTGGTTCTTTCTGAATGACAAACTCACACACATCGTCACCCATCGCAACACATTTCGACTCATTGACGCGGAATTCATTGCCCCCTGAAACCCATTTCAGAGATTCTTGTAACAATCCTGTTGAGATAAAGCATACGGGTTTATCCGCATCGGAGCGTCCCCAACATACAGGACATTTGTGGATTGTCCAAATGAATTCATTGTCTCTTTCTTCCACAGTCGTATGCTGGTCAGTGAGTTGTGTAAATATTTTTGCAAAGGCAGGCAATCCGATGCGCAATTTCGATTGCAAGGGCAAAACAACGAAAGCCAAGTCGGCAACGCCGGCTAATGCGCCAAAGTTTTTCAAAGCATCAGAGAAAGTTGCTCGGCCAGCACGCAGAGCAAGTCCACGGCCACCTCGTGGCCCATACATCTCCTCTAAAGCTATCCCAATAGCTGAGAGCTCAGCAAAATCAAAGCCTTTATCAAGATTATCAGGGGGATAATTATCTTTATAATGATCCAAGCCAGCGAGGTTCAATATTGCATTAAGGCCATTCTTCCCCATTACTTCTTCGAGGGACTTTATGGTTATCAGACCAAATTTGTTCGGGTAGTAAAGACCACTTTTTTCAACAGGACTCATTCGCACTCCATTAGATCAATTTCGTCAAATCTTCTGTAGCCCGGCGCATATCCAGGAATATTAGACCTAATTTGGCCTGTTCACGCGCCAGAGCAGTTAATACCGCTTCTTCACCAACCGACATAAGGACAACATAACCCTTTTCGCCCTTGATGTATACCTGTTCGAGAGTACCACGTCCCAACTCAGAAGCGATTCGTTCACCAAGGGACAGCATGGCTGCCGACATCGCTGATACACGATCTTCTTCCACGCCCTGCGGGAGGGCTGACGCAATGCTCAACCCATCCACACTTACAATCGCCGAAGCTTCAATATCAGGCGAGGAGGCTTGAAGCTCGCGTAAACGATCGACCATATGTTGTGTGCGAGACTTGGACAAGACAGCCCTCCTAGAGAAAAGAATGCACGTCCTCGTTGAAAATCACCAACTGGACGGACTAATATTAAGCAAATTTAGCACAGGGATTATATTGTGTCAAGCAGGCTAGCAAACACCCTTGAAAAGCCAATTAACAAAAACGTAAGCAGCAGCGTGCTATAATCGTCGGTTGTTTGTAGAAGTGTGACCGCATCTTGCAATTTCTAAATCACTTTCTAATAGTTGCTTTTTATATGTGCACAAGCAGCAAATATAAAGGATATTGATGAAAAGAACACTTTTTGCAATAATTAGTTTGAGTTTTTTAGTGACAATAACCCCTTATCAGAATGCTTTAGCTAAACAGACTCTTCAACAAGATGAACCCGAAAGTGGAGCTGTGGTTTGCGAACCCTCTGCCTTTTCACAAATACAAGAAGATTGTATTCCTCTTGGACCGTCCAAGTATTTAAATGAAATGGCACAGAAGGGCATAACCTTTCCACAACGTCCGTTACCGGCATATAAACCTGACTCAAACTTGACGCAACTCCCATATTTATACTTTAACCTGGAAAATGACTACGTTCCCATTTATAGCTCACCAGGTGAGCGAGGCGCTGGAATAAACCAATTTCCTCCCGGGTTTGTATATGTATCCTATATTGACCGTGTTGAATCTAATGGCGTTTACTACATGCTTCAAAATGGAGGCTGGATTCCCGGTAAAGGTGCTCGCGTAGGTGAAATATCAGGTTTTCAAGGGCTGGGCTTCCACGCCACTCCAAGAAATTCCTTTGGCTGGCCATTCGAACAAATTCCCGTAAAAAATGCTCCAGGTTACTTTACACCTGAAACAGGTCACTGGCTAAATCCATACAGCGTAATTCAAATTTACGACACTCAAAATGTTGACAATGCCGATTGGAATTTGATTGGGCCCAATCAATGGGTTGAAGCTCGGAAAGTAGCGCAGGTAGTCATCAACAATACACCGCCTGAAGGTGTGACCAACAACCGATGGATCGACGTCAACCTGGCCGAACAAACTCTTTCTGTCTACGAAAATTCAGAATTGGTCTTCGCTACTGTGATTGCCAGTGGGCTGGAACCATTTTGGACCAAGCCTGGTTTATTCCAAATCTTCGAGAAAAAAGAAACTGAGACGATGCGCAATAACGACCCCTCGGATTTTTACTATCTGGATAATGTCCCTTGGACCATGTATTTCGACGGTGCCCGCGCCCTGCATGGTGCCTATTGGCGCACACGGTTTGGATATCCACAATCTCATGGATGCGTAAATCTATCTGTAGGAGATTCGCACTGGCTCTTCAACTGGGCCGTCGAAGGCGATTGGGTATATGTACACGATCCATCCGGTCTGACACCCACTGATCCAAACCTGTATACTGACTACGCATATTGACACCCGGGTAGGTGTATGATAAACTACTGCCCGCTCGATAATTGGTCCCGTGGTGTAGCGGTTTAACATGCGGCCCTGTCAAGGCCGAGATCGCGGGTTCGAATCCCGTCGGGGCCGCCAATAGTAAAAACTTCCGTCTTCCCTAATTAAACAGGGTCACGCGATCTAGGCAGATTGTAAAGTGCGGATTTTTTTACTCGTAATCGCTCCTGTTCCAGCAGGAGCGATTTCTTTATCTTTAATACTCTATATGATTGTGACTGTCAAGTGTTTAGTGTCACAATCTTCTATAGTTAGATCATTCACCCCCTAACTACATATTCTCCGGTTTCTTCGTCATGATTTAAAGTTGGACCAACTTTGCAAGAGTCACAAAAACTGGGAGCAGATCACATTGAGAAGACTCATTTCAAGGGAGGCGAAAGTATTGGACGTTAAAAACGGTCTTGGGTGATACGCTCTCAAGACCGTTCAAAGCTCAATTCTTTGTAAAGTCAGGTATTTTTACTAATTTCGTCTTCCTCCCTTGGCGCTGCAGTTTATCGGTAGCCGTCTTCTGCCAGTTATCGCTCTTCTTTATATTCAGTAATGAGCCAACGACCTTGATCATTTTGTACCACAATACGAACTGGTATCTTGGCTGCAGCATCACCATTGGCTACCTCCTCCCCACTCGTAACTTCGACGACATTGCCAGTGATCGCATACCTGTCAGAGCCATCCTTTAACAGGGTAGATATTTCGATTCGGTCAGGCCAGGGACTCGAGACAGTCCGCCCGGGAGCTTTCGAGACATCGCTTATCCACCTTTCAAGCAGAGTGGGAGATACGAATTCAGCGTACCGCTTCTCGATCTGTTTCTCGGCGTCGGGTGACAATAGCGAAACAGACTGGAGCGTCTTTCCGAAGTCCTCCACCAGGCCTCTGACCTCAGCTTCTTCAGCTACATCATTGTCAGCCATCTGGGTTGGCGCAAGCGCCGGTGTTGGGAGGGTAACCGTTGAAACAATAGCCGTATGGCTGGTTATTGGTTTCGGCTCGGTTGGTTGTACAGAACAAGCGACAACTGAAATGGGAATCAGGATCGTTAGGAAAAATTTTTTCATTTTGGTCTCCGTTAAGAAGCGAGCAAAAGCTCCTTTTCAAGTATGGGTTTGATTCTCGACGTCCACCGTTCGTAACCAAGCTCATTCAAATGTCCGTTGTTTCCATAAAGGTTACCCCCTGGCAGCTTGTCAGCACCAAGCAGTAAATCACTGAGATCGATGAACCGAAGTTTCGAATCAGCCGATACAATGCCACTGATCAACCGATTCGTTTCTTTAGCAAGCGGCCACCACTTCCAGCCTGAAGGCGTTGGGGTGATTCCGATATAGAATATCAAGGCGTCAGGCAGATTTTCGCGCACCCGACCGACAAAGGCGCCGAATAGTTCTACGACACGCCCTGGCGATTTTGCCCGAGGACCAACGATGTCGTTGGCTCCGGCATACAGTACGACTGCCTTAGGTTTATACGGAACAATGATGCGGTCGATGCAGCGTATGACATCATCGATCATTGCACCTCCAAAACCACGATTGATCACGGGCAATGGGGCCAAATCTTGTTCCATCGTTGACCAAAAGGTGAAGCTCGAACTGCTGACAAAAACAATACTCCCCGGTGCAGGCGGGTTGACTTTATCATCGGCTTCAAACCGGTGGATGCTAGCACGCCATGCATCGGGATCACCGAACGATTGTCGCAACGAACCGGTCAACATATCAAGTGACCGACCTAGACTCATTTTTTTCATTCCTTTTTTTCTCCTAAGCATAAAAAACGCTTAACAATTGACATTTTTGTAGTGCTCTGCCAAAGACCCCTAAAAGGAAGTAGGGATACCTTTTGCGAGGCGGAGCTTGGAAGCTTCATTCTGATCATCGCTCCTCTTTATATTCAGTAATGAGCCAATGTCCTTGATCATTCTGTACAACAATGCGAACCGGTATCTTGTCGGCTTCGCCACCGTTGGCTACTTCAAAACTTGTCACTTCGATGACAGAGCCAGTAATCACATACCTGTCGGAACCTTCTTTTTTCAGAGTAGTTATTTCAATTCGATCAGGCCAGGGACTTGAGACAATCCGCCCAGGAGCGTCCATGACATTGTTCATCCATATTTCAAGAAGCGCTGGTTCCACAAAATCAGAGTACTGATCCTGTATCTCTTGCGCAGCATCTGGGGCTTGAAGGGAAACAATTTGAAGTTTCCTTCCAAAGTCCTTTACCAGTTCTCTAACCTCGGTTTCTTCGACCGCATCGCTGGTCGGCGTTATTTGACTGGCTGGTGTTTGGAATGGTTGTGTTGGCACAACTTCTGAATTTTTGGCGTGTGGATTAGCAAGAACAAGCGCGACAACCAACAACGTTGTCAACAAAACACCACCAATGAAGTAAAACAGGTTTCTCATAGGAATCCTCCTTGCAATGGGTTTGACACCATTTTCAAGAGATTCACTATTTCCATCAACTGTGGATTTCACCTGAATACGGTTTTCATCCCCCCCTGTGGATTCCCGCAGGTAACCTTCTGTGAGTAGTAAAACTGCTTCTGTGCGAGACGTTACTCCCAATTTGGCATAAACATTGCTTAAATGAAATTCTACTGTTCTATTCGAGATGCCAAGCTCCAAGGCAACCTGTTTATTGCTTTTGCCCTGCAATAAAAGGTTAACAACATCTTTCTCACGCTCGCTCAATTGGTTACTGTTAATATCCATTTCTTATTTTCACTTAACTAAGGGTTATAAGGCCAACGACCGGCGCTACTACAGATAGTTTAATTCTTAACTTCAAATTGACCTTATTCGTAGCTTTAGGCTTGATCTGTTTCGTGGGCGAGTCTACACTGGTCCAGTCGCCTGCCCTGAGCTTGTCGAGGAATCGGCGTGCACGTCATAGATCCCGCAGAACGGGTCTGTTTTGGGACATCTGTCTTTCAATCCTTCTTCTGTAAAAACTCGATTAATTCTGTTCGTGCGAATGGTTCATCATGTTCCTCCACGTACAGCTTGTAAGTATCATTCTGAAGTCTCCTGAGCATATCGAGTGAAGGAGCAGAGTTTGGTTTACGAAGATGAAGTGGTGGGGGATAATAACAATCGCCGATAAACATCACCCCATCTTGAGGTATTTTGACAAAAATTGAATCTTGAGCGTGTTCTCCGCCAACATGTTCCAATTCAATCGCGAGCTGACCCAAATTGATCAATTTTTCTCTTTCGAATACTTCCTCCGGAACGACAATCCGAAACGCTCCCCAGTCTTCTATGGATTTTGCACGCGCATTGAAACTTACAATAAGTTTTGGTTCGCGCTGAATTTCCTGGCGCAGATATTCGATTCCCCAAGGTTTCTGGGACTCACCCTCTAAGAGGACTTTGCATATTGTGTGAGCTGTTACTGGAACATCGAATTCGCACGCCCCATAAATATGATCCCAATGGTGATGTGTATAGATAATCTGGGATACGGGTGGAAGATTATTTCTGTAAAGTTCAGTTTTGATTTGGCGAGCCAAACGGGGACTATTGCCAGCCTCAATCAGCAAGCTCTCGTTCTGAGTCGTAATCACACCAATGGAACTTTGCACAGCATTTTCGTCGGGATTATGAGGTAAAAGCCAAGTGTGTTCCGAAAGTTGTTTCAGTGTTAATTCCATAAAAATCTAATTGGCCTACTGGCTAATTGACGACTTCTCTTTGTGCGCATCTTTCCCCATCTAAAGGGATTCTAGCTCTCGCGTGCAATTCGTGTACGACCAATCCAGCGATGAACTGAGGCGGCGTATATCTTGTACTTCTCACCGAATTTGGCAGCAAGATATTTCTCTTCCGGCGCTATGAGAATGTAGTGACAGGCAACGATGGCTGGCAGGAGAAGCACCAACGCCCAAGGGAGATAGAGTGCCAGAGCAATCCCCACTAATATGCAAACGCCGCCGAGATAGAGGGGATTCCTTGAAATAGAGAAGACGCCTGTTGTAACGAGTTTACTTGTAGGAATCCCTGGGTCGGTCGGCTGGCTATGTTGCGCCAACTCCCGACGTGCAAGGATGACAAAGGTCACGCCCACAATGATTAGGGCTATTCCCCCAGGGATGATAACTAGTGTGAGAACTCCGTGGGGAAACGAGATAGGTACAGCCAATTGCAGGGTGATGGCGACAAGGAAGGGAACACCAAAGACCACTTCGAAGATCTGCCACCAACTATTATGCGCAACATCTTTTGACATTTAGGTTGTTATTCCTATGATTTTACTTATCATCTGCAAATATTCTATTAGCTGGGCAACCAACCGTAAGTGGTCAAAAGGAGTATTTAGAGGAGTATTGGAGAAAAAGCATATTGCAGCTTGTTTGCATTGAGGGTAACCACAATGATCTCCTAGTGTTCAGTGCTACTATTCTTATTTATCAATAGACCGAGGAAGATTGTGAGAACAAAATGTTCATTCACACAGGCCAAGATTCCGCCCCTTTACCGCTGCCTGAGTGCGATTGTCGACTCCCAGCTTTTGGATGATGTTGCTGACGTGCTTCTTTGCTGTGGTCATGGCAATGACCAACTCCTCAGCGATATCATGATTGGTCGCGCCGTTAGCGATCAGTTGTAGTACTTCTATCTCGCGCTCGCTAAGCGGATCGATGAGATGAACCTCGGCTGGTTTAGACAGCGACGATACAGAACTGGATAGAGATGAGTTATGAATTGGCTCATCTGTCGGGAAAGTTGCCAGCAACCTGGCTTTATAGTTCGTCATGTTCCCTAGCGATATGGCCTGATACAGCAAAACAGCCATTGCCTTTCCCTCATCCACGAAGATACGCAGGTAGCCCTCTGGCTCAGCTATCCTTAGCGCCGTATGTAACGTGTTGATCGCCTGTTGGGCATCATCCAGAGCATGTTGCGTCAGTGCAGTTAGCACAAGAAGCTCGATCAAGTGACCATTGCGATTACCAGACTCAGCAATCGGGTGGAGTCGATCTAAGAGCGCCAGCGCCTGCTTAGGCTGATCTTGTAGGAAATAGAGACGCGCCCGAGTAACCCCCTCATATTCATGCACGAACCCAGGAGAAACCGGTTGATCCATTCGATATGTGCGCGCCCAACGGTCAGCGGCTTTCAAATGTCCCAATGCCATCTGGGCTCGCGCTAGTTCAGCATCCATCAATCTCGTCGGTAAAGGCACGGTATAACTCAATCGATACCGCTTCGCCTGCTCGATCAGACTCTCCGCTGCTTTCTGATCACCCTGAACCAGCTTGATTCGAGCAAGTGTGTGGTAGGCATGCCAAAGAGCGCTACCAAAAGCAAGCTGCCGCCCCAATTCGATTGCCTCGGATAGATAACGCTCAGCTTCCTCTAAACGGTTCCACTCATAGAGAAGATTGCCGAAGTTTGCACAGGCCACACTGGCCGCTGGTATCCTTGATTGAGTTGGTCGGGTCGAGGAGTCGGCCAGACTTAATGCCTGCTCAAGGACCTGGCTTGCGCGCTTGATCTGTCCCTGACAAACAAACGCCTTGGCTTGATACGATGCGGCAGCCATCATCAGGTAGTAATTGCCCACTTCTTGTCCCAGTTTGCTCGCCTCAGCACACATTTGCGCAGCTTGGACTGCTTCACCCAGGTAATAATGGTTAACACCCATGGAATTCATAGCATGAGCGCGAATATCTATATTATCAGGGGGTAAAAGGCTTAGTGCCTCACGGCCCGATGTCTGGGCAACCGCTGTCTCCCCGGTGACGGCAGCTATCGTCGTGCGGAAAGCGCAGATCGTGCCTAAATGCAGACGGTTTTCCCCATTCGAAGAATCGGCAAGGCGGGCGCGCAGTACTTTCTCTGATTCTCGAAGACGCTGCTCGGCGGCTTCCATTTCCCCTCCTAGTAAAAGTGCTCGAGAGTAATACAATGACAAATGGGGATGTGTGTCTAGGTGTTCAACAGGTAATTTCCCCAACCAGGAGATAATCTTGCGAATCTCACCTCGATTCCAGGCGGTGCTGATTATCGGTTCGATCAGTTCGACTGCCTGGTCCCACTCTTGAGCGGCACATGCATGTCGAATGGCATCATCTGTTCGCCCAACTTGGATGTACCATTCAGCGGCGCGGCGGTGCAATTCAAAAACAGCACCAGGTTCAGTTTGTTGCAATCGATGCTGCAAGATGTCTTTAAAAAGATGATGGTAGCGATACCAACGTTGCTTATGGTCTAGCGGGATAGTAAATATGTGAGCGCGTTCCAAACGTTCCAAAATAGCCTGTCCATCCATTTTTCCCGTAACAGCATTGCAGAGTGATTCACTTAAGTGGTCGAGTACTGAGGTTTGTAGCAGAAAGGTTTTAATGGATTCAGGTTGCTGTTGTAACACCTCTTCAACCAAATAATCCAATATGAAACGCTGGCTGCCTGTAAATTCTGAAACAAAATTACGCTTTGCCGTCTCATCTGCGGCTTGCAGAGAGAGTGCGACAAGATGCAGGCCGGCAATCCAGCCCTCCGTCCGAGATTCCAGCGCGGCAATATCTTCCATTGAGAGATTTAACCCCTTGGTTTCATTGAAGAAAGCGGTGACCTCCTCGGG
>JASFRG010000118.1:0-15657 GCA_050115035.1 Anaerolineales bacterium
CCAAAAGGGCGCAAAACCAGCTGAAAATCTGCTAGATTTGCTCCTGCTTCTCAGTTGTAAAGGTTCTATTGATCTCAGCGCTCTTTCGCGCTGGTTCAGCCATCTCTAAACTCAAGATGTTTTAAGGCAAGTGCTCGAATATAATCACATTCCCCGTTTCATAAATAATTTTATAATTCCCCGAATTTCTAACCGAATCCAAGAACAACGTCAATGAACCTCGCAATGGAGATGCATTTCCTTCCGGTAATTTCTTGATGAGGAGATATTGGTACTCTAACCCATTTCGCCTCCCCAAGTCCGACACACATTCAACACTTGAACAATGTTGCATAGCGACCAATTCCCCATAAAAAGGAAAAAATTCTTCACCCAAAGTCCACTCTTTACCCTGTAAAGTCGTCAAGCTGCGCTGTTTGGTTAAAGCTGGGAACCATTCCTGGAATGGGTCTTTCATCGAGTATTGCTCGCCGGTCAGCAGCAAAAAATCACTACCAGGTGTGATATTTTCGTCCACCCAGGTGATGGTCTCGCGATCCGCAGCGGGCAGGCTGCCCGGTACCAGACCCAATCCATAGATGGCAGAACTGAAGAACAGGTAAAACGCAATCCCCAACATGCTTAAGATAACGAAGCGGTCTGATACCCATACACCTTCCCGCCCCCGCAAAACAAGCAAGGCAGGCGCAAGCACGATATCGAAACCGTATGCTGCCATCATCGCCATGGGGATCAAAGCCATCCCGCTCGCACTGCGCGGGTCTACGAAGAAGGGCAGTAACAACCAAACCGGCAGGAGAAATTTCTTGCCCGCCAATTGGGCTAGCAATCCCACCAATCCCAGAGCGATCGTCAGGCTGAAAAACGATCCGCCACCACCGAATTGAAAGGTCAATAATTTGGCCAGATGAAAGTTACCATCATCGCTGGTCTGTAGCGCGGATTGAAATGGAGCCAATCCATGTTGCGCCAGCACTGTCCTCCACCAGGGCGCGGACAGGGCAATCACGCCCAGTGCCACAGCCACCGACCAGAGCAGAGTCCGCCTGGAGCGTCCACGAAACAGCCACAGCAAGATACAGGAGGTAGCAGCCAATACGCCCGTCTCGGGGTGGCTGAGAAATGCCAGGGCGCCGAACAGGGCGGTTAAAACGGTGTTCAGGATCGAGGTCCGTGTGTAGAGGCGGTTGGCAAATGTGATTGTCAGGAAAAGAAACAATAGTCCGAAAGAACGTGTGATCCCGCCGCCCATAATAGCCCATCCGAATGAATCCGGAACCAGGCCGTAAAATACCACCGCCAGACCGGCCTGCAAACGCGAGCCTAGGATTTCGTCGGCCATCAGATAGAAAGCCAAGAGCGAGATTGTACTGACCAATGGCGGCAGCCAGCGCACGAGGTCCAGGGCCGGAATGCGCAAAAGGCTTGAGATAAGAGCAGTCACATACAGGCCGAATGGCGGATAAGCAAAGGGAATATCAGCCAGGTTGTATTCCGTGAAAGCCGGCAAGGCAAAATGATTGGCTTTGAGTTCCTCGACCATGACGTAGAACATGCCACCATCATTGACCGGAAAACCGGTCATCGCAGGCGGAATGAAACGCACGATGCCACCCAGCAGGAGGGCGATGAAAATGAAGAGTTTATACTGGTCGTCTTTTGAAAGTGTTCTCATGCAATCCTTTGATAATTGATGATTCGATATTCGTGAAATTCGCACAATTCGTACTATTCGCGTTGAAAAGGTTGTTTCCTGAGATCGTTCAAATCTTCAGAGGCTCTCATCCAAATTATCATTCCCTGTGGTCTCGACTCATCCCGGTGCTGCCGGTCTGGCCGGGGTGTGCTCCATTGTAAATCCCATCAGAGTATAATCGCTTAAATTCGCTAACATCGGAGGAGAGACATGAAAAAGGCTGGTCGCATTTTGTCCCGCGTCGGAATCGGGGTGGTCATCGTGGCTATAATCGCAAGCGCATTTGGCGCATATTATCTCAAAAGCTACATTCCCAATTCAGTTGCCCCAAAATCCTTCCCGCAAATTGACGGGGAGTTGCAAATCGCCGGGCTGGAAGAATCGGTGGATATTTATCGAGATGAGATGGGTATCCCGCACATCTATGCCAGCACAACCCATGATCTTTTTTTTGCTCAAGGATATGTGCATGCCCAGGAACGCTTCTGGCAGATGGACTTCTGGCGGCACGTCGGCTCGGGGCGTCTCTCCGAGATGTTGGGTGAAAGCGCTCTGGATAACGACAAATTCCTGCGCACGATGGGCTGGCGCCAGATCGCCGAGCAGGAATACGAGGAGCTCGATCCGGTATCCAGGGCCATTCTGGACTCCTATGTCGAAGGTGTGAACGCTTATATTTCAAATCGTGAGCCGATCGAACTCAGTTTAGAATATCTAATTCTAACCCGTGTTCTGAATCCCGATTATGAGATCGAACCGTGGACGCCCGTCAATTCCCTGACCTGGGGCAAGTATATGGCCTGGGATTTGCGTGGCAACATTGGGAATGAGATCGAGCGTGCTATATTGCTCAAAACACTTTCGATCGAACAGGTGAACGAACTCTTCCCCCCCTATCCCGAAGATCATCCCATTATTGTGCCTGAGATCGGTGGGGATGTTGTTGGCAACCAGGCATCGATGTCCAATCAACATTCGCAATCTATTGAACTTCCCGACATAAACTTTAAATCAGTCGCTGATTCCTTGGCCTCGCTCGACCCGTTACTCGGTCCAGCCGGGTCTGGCATCGGTTCCAATTCCTGGGCTATCTCCGGCGACCTGACAACCACCGGATCGCCAATTCTGGCCAACGACCCACACCTTGGCATTTCGATGCCATCCATCTGGTTCCAGGTGGATATGCATTGCCGGGTCAAAAGCGAAGCCTGCCCGTTCCAGGTGAGCGGTTTTACCTTCGCAGGTGTGCCCGGCGTGGTCATCGGACACAACGACCGCATCGCCTGGGGTTTCACCAATGTCGGTCCGGATGTGATGGACCTGTATATCGAAAGGATCAACCCCGAGAACCCGGACCAGTACGAAGTGAACGGCGAATGGGTTGATTTCGAAACCCATGCCGAAACCATTAACGTGGCAGGCAGTGATCCAGTTGAATTGACAGTTCGTCTAACACGACATGGTCCGGTCCTGACTGATAACTACGGCCCACTCAAAGATGAAGTAGATCTGAAAGAAGACCCTGAAGCCCAACCCTTCAAAGAAAAAGCTGGCGTTGAGCTTCCGGAAAATTACGTTATCTCTCTGGCCTGGACAGCACTTCGGCCTTCCTCACCATTCGAGGCTATCTGGGGATTCAATCTGGCCCAGAATTGGGAGGATTTCCGTCAGGCAGCCCAACACTTCCACGTTCCGGCGCAAAACCTGCTATATGCGGATGTGGATGGCAATATCGGGTATCAGATGCCTGGCGATATCCCCATCCGGGCAGGTGGTGATGGGCGTTTACCTGTCCCTGGCTGGACGAATGACTATGACTGGACAGACTTCATTCCCTTCGAAGAACTGCCCTATGCACTCAATCCAGCCAGCGGTTACATCGCCACGGCCAACAACCGGGTCGACCCTGTAGATTATCCTTACCTCATCACCACAGACTGGAATTATGGATTCCGCGCGGAGCGCATCGTGAACATGATCGAAAACCACGCAGGAAAATTCGACATTGCTTTTATCCAACAGATGCAAGCCGACTCGAAAAACCTCAATGCGGAAACCCTGGTCCCAATCCTGCTCGCGTTCGACCTGGACCCCGAACTTGCTTCCGTCAGAGATCAGACTCTAGCCACCTGGGATTACCACAACCGCGCCGACTCGCAGTCCGCTTCTGTGTTTGAGCACTTCTGGTGGAATTTGTTGACGGAAACTTTCAAAGATGACCTGCCCGAAGACTACTGGCCGAAAGGCGGTGCGCACTGGTACGAGGTCATGCGGCAGTTGGTGAATCAACCGGACAGTCAGTGGTGGGACGACAAAGACACCGAAGGGGTAATAGAAACCCGCGATGATCTGTTCACGCGCGCCTTCGATGAAACCGTGGAACAAATGAGGAAGGAGTATGGCAAAGATCCCGCGAAATGGCCGGTCTGGGGCGAGTTGCACGGCGCAACCTTCCGCAATCAACCGTTGGGAGAATCGGGCATTGGCCCGATCGAAGGGTTGTTCAACCGCGGACCGTTCGTTACCAGCGGCGGCGAGGGCATCGTCAATGCCACCGGTTGGGATGTGGGGGAATCCTTCGAGGTGAATTGGCTGCCATCCATGCGCATGATCGTGGATTTAGGAGACCTGCGAAACTCGGTGACAGTTCATACCACCGGCGAATCGGGGCACGCCTATCATCCCCACTACGACGATATGGCACCGCTTTGGGCATCCGTCGATTACTATCCCATGCTGTGGGATGAGCAGGCTATCACCAGCAGTGCCGAGGGACATCTTCGATTGATCCCTTGAATGCACTACTGAGCAGTTGAACTGCTAACGAAAAGGTGACAGCCAAAACTGTCACCTTTTTGATCCCTTGGCCGGGAATGGGCACTTACTGACGGTTTCAAACGCAACTTCATTTCAATAGTCTAAAACCTGAGTATAGGGCCAATCAATAGACATTTATGCTACCTATTTGCAATCGCACCGATCACAATCCCAAGGCTGATACCGATGATCATGCCTTTTGTGATATCCCCAAAAACGATGCCAGTCAGTGTTCCAATCATCAATCCATAGACAATCCACGTTCCGATGTCTTGTTTCTTTTTGTTTTGAGTTCCTTCTTGTGTGTCTTTTTCAGCATTCATGTCGTTTATCCTCTTTCGTCCATCAGAGCTTTGATTTGCTCGGCTGCCAATATATCTAATAATTGGTTGTAATCTGAGATACGGATGTCTGCCGGAATGTTTCTCTGGGCATTGCCAAACAAACAGGTACGTACCCCCGCGGCCTGCCCGGCCTGAATATCCAGGTCGCGGTCGCCTACCATCAAGGTTTCATCAGCATCCAAACGGTGACTCTCCAACGCGGCCAAAAGCATGGACGGACCTGGTTTGCGCGAGTAACCCTGGTCCACGCTGAAGATGTCACTGAAAAGAGGGGACAACTCGTGTATATCCAGCAGCCTTTGTTTGGATTGAACGTCGCGATGCGTGACGATCACATTCACACCCCCATGTGCACGGATCCATTCACAGACTTCGTACACACCGGGATATGGAGGCTGGTTGGCGGGATCTACCATCCGGTAGGATTCGGCAAATCGAGCGCGAAGAAGGTCCGGGTCCAGTTTGAAGCGTTGAGCAAGCGTTTCTACGCAATGGCTGAGTGACTCGCGGGCAAGGCTGTCGATCACATTCAAGGCGACCGATAGTCCCATTTCATTGAGGGCTTTGCTGAGTGCATACGTGATAGCAGGATAGGTATCGAAGAGCGTGCCGTCTACATCCCAGAGAATATTGCGTATCACAGGTCAATCTCCCTTGTAAAGTCTGCCAGTTCACGCAGCCGGAGTCACACGACGATCTAACCAAACCTTCAAGGCAACGACAACAAGCAAGAGCACATATCCGGCAATCGCACCGATGGCGGACGGATACTGGAAATTCATTAGAAGCGGGAAGTCGCTCCAGGCATGGAACAGGCTGATGAATGGCAACAATCCCGTCCACTCATAGGGCAGGTTCAGGAAAATCAAGCTGAACAAGCCCAAAAACAACGCCCCGGGCAAAGCTTCAAAAAGAGAAGTACCTCGCATGACCATACTGCCTGGGATATGCCACAACCCGAATAGGAGCGCTGCTAAACCCATCCCAAGCCATTTCTTGTTGGTAATGGCGACAAGTTTATTGTGCAAATAACCGCGAAAGGCAAGTTCTTCAGCGAAACCAACAAAGACCCAGGCACTGAGGAAATCCAACAAGGTTACAAAGTTCCAGTTTAAAACCTCCGCAGGAAGGATCGGAGAGTCAATCTGTCCGGCAAGCCAGCGACCGGTCAAGTCCACCAGCGTAACGGCCAGCCACCACCCCACGAAAAAGAACAGGCTGGTGCGCCATGATTTGATATGCATACCAATGTCGGCCCAGCGGATGTTTTCCCGGCACAAAAATATGACTGCCAAAACGAATAGCACAGAATTTATTGCAATTGTCAGCAAGGTTTCCCCTAGCTGAGTCCGGATATCCAGAGCGGTGGCAAGGGGTAACAAAGTAACCAACAACACAAACCAGAGCGCCGATTTCCATTCAATCCTAAAATTTTTACGATTAAGCATGTTCCAATCACCAAGCCTAGAATTCTGTCTTTTCATACTTCGCCAGCGCCACGATAACAAAGACCACACTCCACAGAACCGTAGCCACCAACGGAGCAAAACCGATTTCAGGCGGAACTGCCTGGCTACTGGCTGTCAATGAAGCGATTTTTGGCAGCATCCAGGGCGTGACATACATCAATGGTTTGAACAAGCCGCCCAGCAGACTCCCGCCCAACACCGACCCCAGCGCGATTCCCAGGATGGGTCCGCGATTGTTGAAAATGGTTCCCAGCATCAGGGTCAATGTGAGATAAAAGAAAGCGTGTACGATCATGATCCCAACGGCAGACAGGAATGGCATCCAGGGGAACAGCGCGCCCGAGCGCAAGGAAAACATGCCATATGCAATTGCAGCAGGCGCCCCAACCATCAAAACCAGCATCGGAACAGCATTGGCCGCTAATTTTGCCAGGATGTACGATCGACGAGCGATGGGTTTGGCGAGCAGCCACTCTGCCACACCGCTCTGCTTTTCACCCAAGATGGCATCCTGCGTCAGGACTACTGCCCCTAGCGCCAATACCGTGGTACCAAACTCGAAGAAAACGCTCAATCCCATCAGCAAAATATGCGCTGTCAAGCCGCCTGCTCGAGCGATGTCCGCCTCTGTTGCCAGATTTGCAACGGTAGGCACGAACAGCATATTTGCGAGCAATCCACACATCAGCACCGGCCATAACAAGGCGTTGATCCACCAACGACGGGTGCCCCACCAGGCGCGGTTTTCTTTACGGAATAGATTTGAAAAGCCTCGCAGTCCGTTCCATTCATTCACACGTTGAAGTTCCAGATTAGCGGCCATAATTTTCTCCTTTCACGATTTCCATGAATACTTCTTCCAATTCGTATTTCTTTCGGCTGAACTGGGTCACTGTCAGTTTTTCATCTGCAAGAATATGACGCAGCAAGGTCCTCTCTGCGACGGCATCATCACTGACACTCACCTGCCAGAAGCTCGAACCGTTATGCCGGGTTTCCGTGGCATTCGTCACCCAGGGCAGGCCAGAAAGTCGTTCCCCCAGTCCATTGGGCGAACCCTTTATGGCTAGGCTGTACACCACACCGTCTTTCCCATTCAGGATGGTCTCGATCGGTCCGCTGGCTACCACCTGCCCCTGATTCAGGATGGCGACCGTGTCACTGACACTCTGCACATCGTCCAGGATGTGGGTCGAGTAAAAGATGGTGGCGTGCTTGCGCAGACGGGCCATCACATCCAGCACTGCTTGACGTCCCAGCGGATCGAGCGCCGAGGCGGGTTCGTCCAGGATAAGCAGATCGGGATAGTTGACCTGAGCCAGCGCAATGCCGAGACGCTGTTTCTCACCGCCGGAAAAGCCCTTGGTGAGACGGTCTGCCTTATCAGCCAGCCCGACCAGTTCCAGCATCTCATCGCAGCGCTCTTCGACTTTAGCCTGCGGGCCGATAAAAAAGAATTTCGCGGCGAAGAGCAAATTCTCGCGGGCGGTCATATAGTCGATGAAACGCGGCTGTTGCGGCAGATAACCGATTCGCTCGCGGATGGCAACACTATATTTCACAATGTCGAGACCGAATATAGTCCCGCTGCCAGACGTCGGACGAGCCAACCCCAGCAGACTCTTCATCAATGTGGTCTTCCCGGCTCCGTTTGGACCCAGGAAACCAAAAATCGAATGGCGTGGCACGTTCAGGTTCACGCTGCGAAGCGCTTTTACGTCCCCAAAAGACTTGCTCAAGGCATGAGTTTCAATCACAAGGTCACCGGTTTGGATCATGTAGAGTCTCCTTCCAAAATTGTCTGCTTACAGGATAAAAGAAAATCTCCCCGGGCACATCAGCAGCCTGGGGAGATTTGGGACTGGTAGAGGGAAGAGTGTTACACCTGGTCAGTTGGGCAGGCGTTTTCACTCTTTTGCTGAGGGGGGATCAGCGTGTGCAAATGACTTTATCGATCAACCAGTCACCATTCGTTTGGACCAGTTCAATGGAAAACGCATGGTTTTCGAAATTGGTAGAAATTTCTACGCTGGCCTGGTCACCAGAAACCTGTGCCAGGGATGTGTTGATTTCAGTCGGTTTATCCTGTGCGCACAAAAGCGGATCATAATCCATGCCATTATGGATGAAATCGTCCAGGAAAATGATCATATCCGGACTGAGAAATTCGCTGGAGCGATAGACATGGTCAACCAGTGGATTGCCATCATAGGACAGATACGAGGTGTAAAAGTCCTGTACGACCTGGTCAGGCTGGGAGGTAGCCTGATCGTTGGTCGCGTTAACAGTAGGCCATATGACGAAGGCGAGGGTGGAGAATCCGGCTGCTACCAGGATAATTAGAAAAGCGAATTGGTTTTTGTTTTTCATTGTCTTATCCTTTCTACTTCAATTCAACTATAAAGAAGAACTCTCCGGCCCGCATCCGCAAGCCGGAGAGTTTTGCATCTATCCAGTCGATGAGATTTTTTCCTGGTCAGGTGACCAGCTTGTGTTTGAGGGCGGTAGCAACTGCCTCGGTCCGGCTGGATGCGTTCAGCTTGGATAGCACACTGCTGACGTGGAATTTGGCCGTCGAACGACTGACCACCAGCCGGTCGGCGATATGGTTGTTATTGAGACCTTCTACCATCAAGGCCAAGACTTCCTTTTCGCGATCGGTCAGATCAAAACCGACTTTTTCGGCGGGCATACGCGTGGCCTGGATTAGCGCCTGGGCAGCCTCGGGAGCCAGTGTCGGCTTGCCAGCATAGGCAGCGCGAATGGCATTTGCCAACTCATCGGCAGAGACGTCCTTCAACAGGTAGCCAATGGCCCCTGCCTGCAACGCGCCCTGAACCAGTTCTTGTTCTTTGAAGCTGGTCAGCGCAATTACCTGGATGTCCGGGCACTTCTTACGTATCTCCCGGGTGGCGGTGGCGCCGTCCATACTAGGCATGACCAGGTCCATCAACACCACATCCGGTTCCACTCTGGAGCATAAACTGAGTGCCTGCTCCCCACTGGAAGCCTCGCCAACCAGTTCCATATCGTCGCAGGTCATCAAAAAAGTGGATAGTCCACTGCGAACAACAGCGTGATCGTCCACCAGCATCACGCGGATCAGTTTTCGTTCTGTCATTCTTTTTCTTCCTTCCAGAATAAGTTTATCTTAGTCCCTTGCCCAGGCTGGCTGATGACATTCAATTCGGCGCCAATCGACTCAGCTCGTTCATGCATGATACCCAGTCCCAGATTCTCAGGTGAAACGGCTTGTGGGTCGAAACCGCGACCATCATCCAAAATCTCCAACTGCATCTGCCCTCTCCCACCATGCAAATGGACGGATACCTGAGAGGCTTCAGCGTGTTTTGTGATATTGTTGAGCGCTTCCTGAGCAACACGGTAAAACACTTCCTTGATTTCCGGGGAGGGAACGGCAAGCCCCTCCACGACCAACTCTACCCGAACCTGAGTGCGCCCGGTGAAGGCATTCGTCAGGTGGCGCAGCAGGTCTTCCAAATCCATATCGCTGAGCGAAGTGGGACGTAGTTCCAGCAACAAGGTGCGCATCTCGGAGAGGGCACCGCGCGTCAGCAAGCGCAACTCGTCCAGTTTTTGTTTTCCGGTTTCCGGGTCCCGGTCCCACAGTTTGGGAAGGACATCCGCGATCAGGCTGGCAGAGAAAAGCGTCTGTGAGACCGCGTCGTGCAGATCGCGCGCCAGACGGTTGCGTTCCTGGGTAACTGCGACCTGCTCAGCCTGTTCATGGAGTCGGGCATTTTCAATCGCAAGGGACACCTGCTCGCCAAACGTCAACCCCAATTGGATTTGTTCATCGGAGAATTCCTGGGGCTCAGTGTAATAAAAAACCATGCCGCCGTACACTTTATCCTGTATATAAATCGGGACGGAAAAGGAACTGGTAAACTTCTGGCGCAAGGCGATGCGTTCTATTTTAATCTCTTCAGGAATGGAGGGGTCTTGTTTTATCTCATCCACACGCTCAGGCAAGGGGGGATAGTTTGTGTAGGTTGGCTTGCGCTGTAAAGTGGCTTTCAGGTAATCCTCCCCACCTGAAGGTTTGAGCATATCGAAATGCCGTGCGTCCCTTTTCGAAAACACATCCACCATGCCAAAACTGGCTACCTGGGAAATCATCTGGTTTTCCAGATCGAATTGATGCAGCACACAAGCTGCAGCTCCGATGCGCTGGGCTGCCAGCCTCACTGCTCGATCCAGGAAAACATCCAGGGAGAGCCTGGAGTTGATCATTCCGATAATGTCGCGCATGCTCTCCGCGATCTCCTGCCTGCGTTTCAACTCGTGGGTGCGTTCTTCGACGCGTTGTTCCAACGTGGCATTGATTTCTTGAAGCGCCAGTTCAGCCTCTTTTTGATCCGTCAGATCGATGATCATGCCGTCAAAATGAGTCAAACGCCCTTCCGCGTCGAACCCCGGATTGGAAATAGTCTGCACCCAATGCCAACGTCCCTCTTTTTCGTTGAATATCCTTGCAGGCTGGTTATACGGTATCCCCTCTTCCATGGATCGACGATTGGCTTCAACAACCCGATCGTAATCATCCAGATGTAGTCTTTCAAACCACTTCGAGAAATCATAGGGATCATCTACGCCCAGCAGTTCTTGAATGGATGGGCTGACCAGTACAACTTTTCCAAAATATAAATCGTCTACATCGACTTGCACCCGATAAATCGCAAAATGTTGGGCATTCTCAATGACCGAACGCAGCATCGATTCGCTTTCTGCCAACCGCGCCAACGTTTCTTTCAATTGCACCTCTGCTCGAACGCGCTCAGTAGCATCGATGGAAACGTTGAGAATCCCGACGACACGCTCCCCCTCATACAACGGTGACAGGAGGATATCCCAGAAAGAAGCGGTACCGCCCGATTCGATCCGGATCGCATCTTGTCGAATTGTTTCCCCTGTAAAGACACGTTTGAACAGTGGTACCAGGGTTTCTTCCGTACCCGGCTCCAAGTCAAAAATCCCAGCGCCCGGCACAACCTGGTGCGCTTTCGAGGGCGTGTACTCTTCGATGAAGGCTGCCCAGGTGGGGTTGGTTCTCACCAATTTATAGTCCCGGTCGATCACGGCAATGCCCATCGGCATGCGTTCAAAAAGCATCTCGAGCAGGTTCAATTGACGGCCAAGGGTGGGATCGGGTGTGAAAGCGACTACAGGCTGGTCACCGGCCTCAGACACAGGCAGCAGTTCGAACTCGCAAAAATCGTCCCCCAACGCCTGACAACGATGTTCGATGCAGACCACATCCTGCCGGTCGCTGACCACGTTGACAAAGCCGACCAGCACCCCGGTAGTATACGCGCAGACCGGACCCTCAACCTGCTTCCGGTGCTGACGCATCATCCAGGCCTCGAATGCCTCCTGTACCCGGACGATTACCCGTCCGATAGGCCAGCGCGCATCTTCAATCTCGAAGCGACCGAAACCTGCCGTCTGATAGGCTTGCACGCAGCTTTCGAAGAACTGTCCCTGCTCTGTCGAATC
Organism: Anaerolineales bacterium; assembly: GCA_050115035.1. Taxonomy (GTDB): domain Bacteria; phylum Chloroflexota; class Anaerolineae; order Anaerolineales; family Villigracilaceae; genus JAABUE01. The sequence continues at coordinate 11,844 of JASFRG010000118.1, forward strand.
TTTCGCTGTTCCAAAGGAGGTAGCAAATGACGCCCCACCATTGGCGCCTGCCTGCTGCAAAACTGAATTGGTCAACCGGGAACCGATCAGGGCCTCCACCTGCTTGCGGATGCTCCAAAAGCCCGATTCGATATCGAGCAGCGCCATGCGTGCATCCCCAAAGCGCAAATGTCCGGGGGTCACAGTATCAAGCAGATTGGAAGTTTTTCGATTGGTCATGGAAAATTATTGTATCAAAACGATATCCCCGCAACAATACACAAATGACTGGATAGCCTGTGATATTAGGCATTTTAATAAAGGTACAAAAAAGCGACAGTCCTCTTTGCAGGGACTGTCGTTTAAATTTGAGTTTGGCTCACGGCCAAACGGGCTAAAACCCTCAGACACTGCCCGTGCTGCAGGAGGCAGTCGAACTGTTCCCAATCGAAAGCGATGCGCCATCACTACCTATTTTCGATGCAAAGGTGGACATCTTCTTTCTAACCTGTTCGCTTCCACAGGCCGGACAAAGGACGCCGTCAGTATTGCTGCCAAACACCAGGTCTTCAAAGGGTTGGTCACATTCGGTGCAAACAAATTCAAAAATCGGCATTTCTGCTCCTTGATGCCCTTCCAGCCACAAATAGTGACCGCGGCATAAACATAAAGATTCCAGATTATTGGATGCAGAAATGGGAAAAAAGTTGCAAATTATTCTTCTGTTAAATCCAGGAAGTCTTCCAGGTCGTGAAACAGTCGCCGCACTTCGGAAGCTACAAGTTCATGGCGCACCAAACGCCCATCCTGGCGCGATTGGATTAATCCCGCTTCGCGCAAAATCTTGGCATGTACGCTGACCGTCGGTCGAGAAATCCCTAAAAAGTTAGCAATATCGGTATTGACCATGCCAAAATTACGAATGATGCGCAGGATGATCAGCCGAGTTGGATCCCCCAAAGCTTTGGCACGAGCAGCCACATCTTCAGCCAGTGTCTGGAAATCTTCGTACAAACTCCCCGCTTCAGCAAAGGAAACTGCCACATAGCCCGGCGCCAAAGACCAACTATCCATCAAGCCAAACGGCTCTACCCAAAAGAACACATGCAAGTTCCCTTGAATGACGGCATCATGCAATTCAGATAGTCTCAAAATCGGACTTTGCGCCGGCAGCCAGTCAATCTCTGACAATTTATCTTGCGTTCTCAATGCAGTTTGGGCACGCATTGTAAGATGGTCCATTGCTTCAACGCGTGTTTCAAGCCAGGAGCGATAGGTCTCATAATAAAAGCGGTCGAGTAATTGCCAGAAACGTGCTTGCAGATCGCCCCCCGCAATCACACGAATAACGCTAGCAATCTCATGCCGTGTACGCCGGATAACTTCGCTCTCGCGAGAAACATCCATACCAATTTGGGTATATGCCAAAATCATCTGTTGCTCGTATAAATCCTGCAAGCGTTCGACAGGGGACAGTTCTAAATTTGGAGTCAGACCCAGAGCTTTGGTCCGAAGCGTCAGGTTTTCCAGGGCGGTTTCGATTGTCAATTCCCGAATACGCAATGTCACATGGGCATAATCATCCCCCTCGATGACACCTGCCAAACGCGCACCCGTCTCTAAAATGGATTGATAGTTTTCGGGTTTTTCCCATAATTCGTTCCAGGCCGCCAACCAATCATCAGGGATTGTTTCAGTAACGCCAAGAATATCTCTGGGAACAGGTAAAGTCCTATGTTTGGTGATATATGACAGGGAAATATCCAATTCCATCGCAATGGATCTTCCAATCGACCAGGTTCCGGGTTGATACGCTGTTTCTTCGTTCATCAAGCCTCCTTCGAGAAATTTGGGCTTATTTGGCACCTGCCTGTGCGGCCTTCAATCTGAATGAAGGCTTGCGCAAGTTTGCTGCGGTAAAGATAATCAAGGCAATCACGGCCAAACTTGCTAAACCAAAGTATTGGCCCATTGAAAGGATATTTGGAACAAGCAATGGGGCCACCAACAAACCGAGCAATTGGGCAGCGACCGCAGTACTTTGAAATACTCCGCCCAAACGACCCAACATAGAAGGCGGAGATAGCAACTGCAACAATGTATTGACCTGTATCAGCATAAGTCCATTCCCAATGCCACCAACAAAACAACTAAGAAGAATTAGGATTCTAATGAGAGTAAGGTTTGGAATCAAGGTAGCAATTGCCAACACGAAAACAATGTTTCCCAACATGAATAGACCACTCAACAGATCCAACCAGGGATTACGCTTCCTTTTTCTGAGCATAAGTAGTAAGCTGGCTACAACAGTTCCCAATCCAATACCGCCGACAGCAAAACCAAAGAATTTTTGATCGCCTGCTAACACGTCTCGAACATAGATTGGCGAGAGTACATCGAAACCGATAATGATAAAAATTGCCAGGAAGATAGATACAAACAAAAGGCGCAGCGGAATAGATGTTTTCAGGACACCCCAGGCTTGAGATTCAACACCCAGATCTTGCTCCTCAACACTAGAAATTTGTTTTTTGCTGGTCGGATTCAAAGCAGGCAAACGCGTCAGGATCAAAGCCGACAGTAGGAAAGAAACAATATCTAAAATAATTGCAGTATGCGGATTTAAGACAGTTAGAATCAACCCCGCCAACATGGGCGCAATAATCTTGACAATGCCAGCGAGCTGCTCTAAGAAAGCATTTGCTTTAGGGAGAGAATCTTTGTCAACAATATCAGGAACTGAGGCCCGTCGAGCGGGAATCATGATAGATATAGAAACAGCCTGCAAGGCCAGGATAGCATAAATAAGTTCGATACGATCCGTAAAGATCAAGCCAGAAATCACCAACCCGGAAAGTAACTCACTGATCACCATCAACCATTTGCGGTCATAATGATCACATAGCCAGCCGGCAATGGGGCTAAAAATAAAAATCGGAAGTAACCCAGCGATGAAAATACCGCTACTTTCTACCACACCGCCATCGCCGCCGAAAATCAACATAGCATAGACTGCCATCATCGTTATCCAGTTTCCGATGCTGCTAACGGATTCAGAAATTCCAATGGTTATTAGGGGCGGATTGGCAACCGACATCCTTTTCATAGCTTTTCTCCTAACCGTTATACGTAGTTATTTGACTACGTATATTTTAGCAAATAAATTTACCCCTGTCAAGAGAATATTCAATTGGAAACAAATAGATCTTTGGGAGCTTACATTCCTCTGCTTCTTTGCCGATTATTAAAATACCAGGCCAAAAAAGCAAATACGATCACACCAACATAACTGGCGAGTAGATCCGAAGCAGACATCGTCCGCGCGGGGAATAAAGCCTGGCTCCATTCTTCGAGGCCAATCAGAATGGCCAGGAACAGGCTGACGGTCAGAACGAGGCGCGTGGAATCCCGCTTTTGGTAGAGGACCAGGGCACTACGATTCAGTAAAAAGCTCAGGATGCCGAACAAGCTGAAATGTCCCACTTTATCTCCACCCGGGAAATTATAAAGATATTTTAACGGTTGAGGGAATGCATCCAGGTTGGCGGCAATCACAATCGCCACGATGAACAACGCAAACAACAGCGTTGCAGGTAACAACCACCTGTTCATAAAAAGAGACGCCTAAGGCGTCTCAGCTTCAACTTTTTCTCTCGCACCCTCCTGCCGCGCCTTCCAGGCTTCGAAAAAGACCGGAATAAGCGAGATTAGGATGATTGCAACAATCACAAACTCGAAGTTCTTCTGCACAAAGGGCATGGTACCAAAGAAGTAACCCGCGAAAGTAAACAAAGGCACCCATACAAACGCACCGATGAAGTTATACGAGATGAAA
>JASFRG010000119.1:0-15622 GCA_050115035.1 Anaerolineales bacterium
CTTCGTCGAATCCCAGTCCGGTCAGCACCTTCCTGATGCGCGTTGGGTAGGTGTATCCGCCGCGCTCTTCGAAGTCGTGTTGCATCTTGCCGTAACGTTCCATAATTCCTTCAGCCTGGGCAGGATTGGCCATCAGCGCTTCGAGACGATGTAATTCTTCTTGTTTAGATTTGAAATGACTGAAGATGGACTCGCACGACTCCCAGAGCGTGCCGTCCATTTCGAAATCGGCTTCCTGAGGGAGATACCCGATGCGGACTCCCTTTGCGCTTGTTACCGTTCCCGAAGAGGCTTCGTCCTCCCCGACCAGGATGCGCAGCAGCGTGGTCTTGCCCACACCGTTGGGACCGACCAGCGCCATACGCGCGCCCTTTGCAACAGAGAAGCTGATGCCGCTGAAGAGATCGAATGCGCCGAAAGATTTGGAGAGGGAGGTTGCAGTGATAAGGGGCATGTTTATTAGCAGTCAGCGATTAGCTGTTAGCCTTCAGTTAGAATTTCCCCCGAATTATAATCGTTTCAGCCCCCTCCGCCCTACGCGGGCACCTCCCCCAAATCCGACAAGAAAATAATCTTCCAATTCAGAGACTTCCTATTGTCGGATTTGGGGGAGGCTGGGTGGGGGTCAGGTCTTATTTCACAATCGCATACAAAAACACATCCCGCGGTTCATCGCTGATGTTAGGATGAACCACATAGCGCTGTAGGGTTCCTTTGCGTTGCATGCCCGCCTTTTCCATCACACGCGCGGAGCCGAGGTTGTCCACATCACAAAAGGCTTGTATTCGGTAAATATCCGGTTGTGTGAAAGCCCAGTCGATCACAGCACGCAGCGCTTCGGTCATATAGCCTTTGCCCCAGTATGGGCGTGCCAACCCGTAGCCGACCTCGATTTTTGAATTTATGGGATGCAGACCAAACGTACCGATCAATTTGTCTTCATCCTTGAGGGTAATAGCATAGGGGAAATCTTTCCCCGTTCGCCATAATTGTCCACAGGCCAGCAGAAACTGCTCGGTTTCGCGAATATTTTGATGCGGTTTCCAGGTCAGATAGCGAGTCACTTCCGGGTCTTGAGCGTAACCCTCGAAGATAGCTGGCGCATCCTCCATACGCGGTTTGCGCAGGAGAAGGCGTTCAGTTTGGATAGTCTCCGGTGCTTTCAATTACTTCTTTCCATTCCCCCGGTAAAGACGAACGGTCGCTTTTTCCAGCGTGACCATGCCGGCCTGGATGCTTTTGTCGATGCTTTCCAGGTAAGCATCCAATCTATCTTTGGTATCTACAATCTCGACCACGATAGGCAGGTCTTCCGAAAGACGGGTGATCTTGAAGGTCTGGATCTCACGGCTATTGGCGCCGTAGCCCATCATGCCGCGCAGGACAGTGGCACCAGCCAGTCTCTGCTCTTTTGCCTGAAGGACCAGCCACTCGTACAACGGCTTGCCCTCATATTTGTCCGCCTCGCCGATGAAAATCCGCAGTAAGTAGCCCTCTTCCAGGAGTTGCATGTTTACCTCCAGACCAGATATGCGACGGTACGTCCCATCCAGACCAGCAATAATCCGAATACCACATTGACCACCACGTTTGTCAGCGCGTTGATCATCTGTCCACTGCGGGCCAGGTTGAGGGTGTCGTTGCCAAAGGATGAAAAGGTGGTGAAACCACCCAGCAAACCGATAAATACCAGCAAGCGTGCTTCAGATGTGAAGATCCCGCGCGCTTCAGCCAGTTCTCCCAGAAAGCCAATCACGAAACAGCCGATCAAGTTAACTGTCAGGGTGCCATAGGGAAAATCCAGGCTTTTGCTCAAACTCTGTGTCCAACCACCGATAAGGTATCGCAAGGCTGAACCGATAAAGCCACCAAGTCCAACAATAAATACGTTCAGCAAGGATGTCTCCGTTAATCAGAATTGATGTCGCCTGGGTTTTCTCCCGGAATGTGAACCGCCTTCTCCTTGCCCAACTCCAGCGAACGCTGATACGCGGCCCAGACCGCGCGCGAGATGGCCGTGCGGAAACCTGCTTTTTCTAAGTAATACAAGGCCTCTGCAGAGGTGCCGCCTGGCGAGGTGACCTGATTGCGCAGCGTGGCGGGATGCCTTTCAGCCTGGTAATAATAATCGACTGAGCCGCGGATGGTCTTCAACACGAGTTGCTCGGCAATTCGACGTGGGAATCCCATGTGCACGCCTGCATCGATCAACGCTTCGGTAAACAGGAAGATATAGGCTGGACCGCTACCGGAAAGCGCGGTAGCCATATCCATATAGTATTCATCTTCAACGAAGACTTCATCACCCAATGCGCCTAAAATCTGGCGCGCCATCTCTTGCTGTTCATCCGATGTATCTCTTGAAGCAGTCCAAACGGTGATACCTTCGCCGATCTGTCCCGGTGTGTTGGGCATCGAGCGCACGACGGCCTTGTGCTTCAAGGTTTGGCTGATTTTCTGGATGGTTGCGCCTGCCACGATCGAGAGTACCAGTGCGTCCGGGCGGATTTTGTAGATGCCGGTCAGCACTTCGGTCAGACGCTGCGGTTTGACCGAGAGCACGACCACGTCCACGTCCGAAGCGGCTTCGGCATTATCGGTCGTGGCTTGAATGCCATATTTCTCGCGCAGTTTACCCCCACGGTTTTCACGCGGTCCGGAAGCAATGATATTTTCAGGGGCAGCCAGCTTTTGGCGGATGAGTCCGGCGATCATGGCTTCAGCCATCACGCCGGGGCCGATAAAGGCGATTTTTTTATCAAGCATGATTCCTCCTCGAAAAACATATCATAACACGCCCGCAAAAATAGTTTGCGGGCGTGGTCAGTCTTTAGATTTATTTCTGTGGACTGAAAAACTACTAGATGCCAGCAGCCTTTTTCAGTGCCTCAGCTTTGTCCATCCGTTCCCAGGGGAATTCAACGTCATCACGACCAAAGTGCCCGTAAGCCGCGGTCTTGCGATAGATGGGTTTGCGCAGGTCGAGATCTCGGATGATCGCGCCGGGACGCAGGTCGAAGTGCTGGGTGATGAGTTCGGCGATCTGGTCGTCTGCGATTGTCCCGGTCCCAAACGTCTCCACATTGACCGAGAGCGGATGCGCCACACCGATGGCGTAAGCCACCTGGATTTCACAGCGCTCAGCCAGTCCGGCGGCGACCACGTTCTTGGCAGCCCATCGCGCGGCGTATGCGGCGGAACGATCCACCTTTGTGGGGTCCTTCCCGGAGAAGGCACCGCCGCCATGACGACCCATGCCGCCATAGGTGTCGACGATAATCTTGCGCCCGGTCACGCCCGCATCGCCCAACGGGCCGCCGATCACGAAACGCCCGGTGGGGTTGACGTAGATTTTGAGATCATCATCCACCATATCCGCAGGCAGAACTGGGTTGATGACATGCTCGATGAGCGCGGCGCGAATGTCTTCCTGCTCGATGTCAGGAGCATGTTGGGTTGAGATGAGCACCGTGTCGACGCGTTTGGGCTTGCCGTACGCATATTCCACTGTGACCTGGCTTTTGCCATCCGGGCGCAGCCAATCGAGCGTACCGTTCTTGCGAACTTCGGTAAGTCTCAAGGTCAGCTTGTGTGCCAGATAAATGGGCATTGGCATCAGGGTGGGGGTTTCGTTACAGGCATATCCGAACATCATGCCTTGGTCACCCGCACCAATGGAGTCGAGTTCGGCATCATCGCCTTCTTTGGCTTCCAGGGATTTGCTGACGCCCATATCGATATCCGGGCTCTGACTGGCGATCGCTGAGAGCACGCCACAGGTATGGCCATCGAAGCCTTTTTTGGCGCGGTCGTAACCAATTTCGATCACAACCTTACGGACAAGTTCATCGAAGTTGACGAAGGCTTCTGTTGTGATCTCGCCCATGATCATGACATAGCCAGTCTTTGTGGCGGTCTCACAGGCGACACGCGAATTGGGATCCTGCTCGAGGCAGGCGTCCAATACTGCGTCGCTGATCTGGTCACACATCTTGTCGGGGTGACCCTCCGTCACCGATTCTGACGTGAACATCAGTTTTGGAGAAGTCATAAAAGTAGTACTCATAGATTACACCTCTTTGAAATTGAAAATGCCCTTTTCAGACGAGCAAGAAAGGGCACTTTGCGTACAAATTTGGCTGCCCTCTCATCTTCCAGAAACATCCATCTGCCGGAATTAGCACCTTTTCTTAAGAACGGTTGCTGAGGCTTCGCAGGGCCGGTCCCTCCGCCTCTCTGGATAAGAGCGCCGATTAGGGCTATTAGATTGTGGCGCGATAATACCACATGTGAAATAGTGAGTCAATTAAAAGAAAACAGCCGCCGGAATACTCCGGCGGCTGTTCGAAAAACCATTCTTTAGTCAGATGCGCAGCGGAAACCGATCCTGGGAGAGAAATTTCCGAAATAAGCTTCACTGCCGAGTTCGGCATTTGGATTGGGTCCCAACACTGATGCCCGGTTCGATACTCGCATATCTACATTGCCATCTGCGTAAGAACCGCCGCGCACCACACGGTTGAAATAGGCAGTACGCAATTCTGGTCCAATCGGATTGCTGGCGGGGCTGCTGACGTAAAATTTCGCATCATAAAAATCGTTTGTCCATTCAAGGACATTCCCGGCCATATCCAACGCTCCATTTGGACTGGCGCCGGCTGAATAGCTGCCCACCGCGCTGGTATCCTTGTTCATGTAATTGAAATTGGCACGCGTATCATCCGGCGCACCTTCACCCCAGGGATATGTGTTGACTGTATTCCCACGGGCAGCGTATTCCCATTCAGCTTCGGTGGGCAGGCGGCGTTCAGCCCACTCACAATACTGTCTGGCAGCATCCCAGGTTACATTGACCACCGGGAAATCATTGAATTCAGGATTGTTGAAGTAGGATGGGTTAGATTCCGAGGAGGTACTCTGTGGCGGGCTGCAGGCTCCCTCCTGGACACAGAGCAGGAACATGGCGTTCGTTACTTCGGTTTTGTCGATCCAATAGCCACTCATCTCAACCCTGTGCACGGGTTTTTCGTCCGCGGCGGCATTTGGATCCAATCCGCCCATTTGGAAGGTGCCCTCTGGAACATACACCTGGACCATGTCATCTTTTGATGAGGTGCGCTCCGACCCCGCCTTTGCGCCACAGGCAGCGCTGAACAAAGCCACTGCTATTAAAATAGGAATTAGTTTTTTCATAGCGATCCTCCGAAGATTGAATTCATTTTGAAGTATACGCAGGTGACATCGGTTACAGTATCACCCGTTGGTAACATTAAGGTACTATTTTATGACTTTTTGTTACTACACTTGCTGATTCTCGCATATAATATGAGCAAGTAGCATTACAAATTCATTTGAAAGCATGCCTATGACAACCATTGACCCTCCCAACTCCCAAGCAGCTTTACGCGTTTTCATTGTTTGTGACCAGTCGGATACCGCCCCCATTTGGGGATATATGATCCGTGAAAAAGGATTGGTCGCAATTCTCGAAACTTCAGTTCAACGCGCCATGGGGCGGGCCGTTGAAGATATCCCCGATTTGGTCATCATTGACGTCAATGCCTCGCATGAAGAGCGGATCATACTATGCAAAAAATTCCGTGCGCTCAGTTCCAGTCCAATACTGTTGTTCCTGCCTGCAAATAATGAGGCGGAAATCCTTGAGGCTTACGATGCAGGCGTGGATGAATGCGTGATCAAGCCGATCAGCCCGGCAATATTCCTGGCAAAAATCGCAGCCTGGTCGCGTCGTTCCTGGACCGAGCCCATGTCTCCGCGCCGGACGAATAAACTGCGCCTCGACCCCTCCCGCCGCTCGGCGCTTAATGACAACGGCGATGACATACGACTGACCAATCTCGAATTCCGACTGTTGCACCTGCTGATGAGCAGACCTGGTTTCGTATTCAAAAGTGAAGACATCATCCAGACAGTATGGGGTTCACAACGTGAAAACGACCAGTCTCTGCTCAAGAATATGATCTATCGATTAAGAAAAAAATTGGAAGAAGAAGCCGGGGAGACCAACCTTATCCAGACCTGGCCGGGTGGATACAGTTTCCAGGAAGATTAGATAGTTTTTTCAAAAACGTGATTGGATTGATGAACGAAAATATACCGCAGGGCAAAGAAAGATACGTGCCGCTCATCACCCTCTCTGTTGTGAGCCATGGAGACGCTGAGAAGGTTTACAGTTTACTGGAAAGTGTCGGTAATTTCGAACAGACAGAATTAATACAGGTGATCGCCACCGACAATTTAGGGCACGAAATAGGGAAAATTGAAGAGACTCCCTGGTCGTCAATCGATATTATTCAAAATGAGAAAATCTTGAGTTTTGCACGCAATCATAATCGTGCTTTCAAGCTTGCGCGTGGGAAATACTTCTGTGTTCTCAACCCCGATGTGCTGTTTGAGCAGAAAGTTTTCCCCCCACTCATTAACTTGTTAGAACGTGAACATGCAGATATTGTTGCACCACTGGTTGTGGATGCCAAGGCTATGCCTCAAGATTCGTTTCGTAACTTTCCCACCCCAATTGAGATCATTCGTCGTAGGCTACCTGGTTATCGTTTCTCACCACCCTTAGGGGGTGCTAACGGGCTGGTCCAACCCGATTGGATCTCAGGTCTATTTATGTTGATGAGGAGCGAAACCTATCGCGAATTGAATGGTTTTGATGAAAAATTCCACCTTTATTTTGAGGATGTGGATTTTTGCGCTCGTGCCCGGTTGGCGGGTTTGAAATTGTTGGTCGATACCAACCAAAGAATTCAACATAATGCGCACCACGCCAGTCGGAAGGAGTTGATGTATCTGTTTTGGCACACACGAAGTGCAATGCAGTTCTTTATCTCACCGGTTTACAAGAAAATTCGGAATTTACAAAGTTAAAAAAGGAACCGCTCAACAGCAATTGTTGGCGGTTTCTATGAATCCGATGACCGACCTGGGACTCGAACCCAGAACCTAACGATTAAGAGTCGCTTGCTCTGCCAATTGAGCTAGTCGGCCGCGCGGGAAATTATACCCCAAAGGGAGGCAGTGTCAATCGAATTTTACACGGATGCAAAAATAAAGTCGGAGTAGACGCGGAGTGTGGATTCTTTGAACCAGACCCTCACTGTATGACACAGCATCGGTATTGATTGCGGTCAGCATGCCCAGTTTAATTCAAGATTTCAATGTTCGGTTCAAGCGGGATACGTTCGATCAGGTCAAGTAAATCGGCCTCGGTAATTTCGGGATCTGGTTTGTTTATCAGGGCACGTAAGGTGGCTTCCATAACGTTGGTGCCGAAGCTGCGTCCTTCCAGACGCGGCGTAGTGGTCACCAAAATACGCAGACCGCGCTTTTGCAATTCTTCCACGTTTTTTGCAGTGGTGGTGTTGGTGACCACGATCTTGCCACATAAGTCATCGGGCATGTGGGCACGGATAGAAACGAAATCCCCGGCCAGCACGGTAGCTTCATTGTAGTATTTCGTCCACCTGGGTTCGGGATCTTTATCCTGCGCAGAACCGAGCGGATAAAAAAGTTTGAACGGAAGTTGAGTGACAACAGGCAGGAGCAGCGCTGCTATAAGGCGCACAGTCGAAAGCCTGCGGACGGGGATAGGCAGACCAAGCGAAAACATCAAATCACCGAAGACCGGTTGGCAACCAAAATCAACCAGGGCAGCAGCCATGCCATAGCGGTCGACGGCGTTAGTCTTGAGGGCTTTTGCCCCGCGCAGGGTTTGCCCACATTCGTTAAGTTTTTTCTCCAAAGCAGTCATCGCGCGTCTGACCAGTAGATGCTTGATACCATTACCATCGCCCACTTTACTGACATTGATCGCTGCACGGATGCGATTACCCTCGCGAAAGTAGTAGCGGCGTTCCCCTACTCCTAGATAGAACTCCAACCCACCTATGCCAAAGGCATCCACTTTGCCATCGTACTCGCGGTACATAGCCAATGCTTTTTCGAAATCCGCGTTTGTCCCTTTACGGGTTAGTTCACACTCTATCCCAAGAAAATCATGATGTGTTGTGTGATCCCGTGAGGCCGACCCCAAACTGACAGATAGTATTCTCTTCACCTGTGCCTCCTTTTTTGCCAGTTAGAACCCGCAATGAAGCATTTCGGTTCCAGAGCTACGGTCGGAGAATTAAACCAGCCTTAGCGGATTCCGCTATCATATTGCACGGTTAGACGGGTGTATTCACCCTCTCGCACAGTGAAACGCTGTTCATCAGCAAACGGCAGGGGAGCATCCTTTGGCGTTTCAGGATGCAGAATATACTCCCCGGGTGCGAGCGGAACGCTGAAGTTACCCTGTTCATCAGTCTGGAATTGGACGATCTCTCTACCATCCGGGTTGTTTACCGTTAGTGTGGCCTGATAAGATTGGTCCGGACACTCCTGTCCTTCGATCGTGACCGGGCACATCGGCCCTACCAATACCTTGCCGGTTACGCCGCTGTTGGTAGGGGTGGGGGTGGCAAACAAGCCGCAGGCTAAAGTCATCAAAATGCTTAGGGACAGCAGTACTTTCTTGTTCACAGATACCTCCTATGTTTTGTTGATTTGCCATTCTCCCTAGAAGTTCCCTGTCTATGGTTGAGTTGTGCTGGTCGGATACTGCGTATAAGTTGGGATGGGAGTATGGGAAGCGGTGGGTGTCGGCGTTGGGGTGTCGGGAGGCATCAAAGCGGAATCACCCTGCCAGGGCAGGAACGCTGCGAATTGCTTGATGTCGTAATCCCCTTTAATATCGCGGCGCTGCAACCAGAACAGGTTGCTCTTTCCCTGGTCGCTGGTGAAACCCAATCCCATGGCAGCAATATAGCCCGCGAAATGGACGTAGCTCCCAACACCCGGATTCATGATGCCGAAGGGATAGGCAAACGTCAAAACCTCCGTGCCAGTGGCCTCTTGAAGAACTTCACGCGCCTCAACGATCTCAGCCCGTTGCACGGCCGGTTCGAGTTTGGTCAGGTCGCGATGGCTGCGGCTGTGACTGCCCACCTCCCAGCCTGCAGCGACCAGTTCCTTGATCTGCTCGGCGTTCATGTATCCTTCGGTGCCCATATAGTTGTTTACAATGTAAACCACGCCGGTAAGCCCGTATTTCTGCAAAACAGGAAAGGCCGTTTCGTAAACACTGATGTCGCCATCATCAAACGTGATGACGATCGGGCGTGAGGGCAGGTCGGCGCCTTCTTCGATTGCGTCCACCAGGGTTTCGACAGGGATAACGGTATATTCCCAATCATGCAACAGCTTCATTTGTTCTTCGAATTTTTCAGGCGTAACGTAATACTGGCTATCGATAGGGGATTTGCCGATGCGATGATAAAGAATAATGGGCACGATGACCGCATCCGGTCCCTGGTGAACGCGGGTGGCGGTTGGAGTAGGGGTAATTGTATAGGCAGGTGTTTGGGTAGCGGACATCGTCTCTGTAGGGGGAGCAGTTTGTGTCTGCGAAGGAAGCGCCGTGATCGTTGCGGTAGGTTCTGGAGCAGCCTCCACCCCGCTACCGCAAGCAGTCAAAAACAGGGATACGATTAAAGTCAGAAGAATAAATTGTCTCATTTGTTTTATGAAGGGGGACTATTGATTGAGTTCCCAGATGATTCGCAGGCCGTCCAACGTGAGCCAGGGGGAGATGATGTCGACCACATCAGTCTCACTGGCGACGACTTCGGCCAATCCGCCCGTGGCGATGACTTTCATGTCGCTTCCCAGCTCGGACCGAAAGCGTGCCACCATGCCCTCGACCATGCTCACATATCCGAACAGCAGCCCGGATTGCATGGCGTGGACGGTGTTGCGCCCGATAACGGAGGGCGGGCGTTGCAAGTCCATGCGTGGAAGTTTTGCGGCGCGTGTATACAGGGCTTCAGCCGCCAGGTTGACCCCGGCAGTGATGGCGCCGCCTAGATAGTCGCCATCTGCCGTGACGGCGTTGAAGGTGGTGGCCGTACCAAAATCGATCACACATGCCGGGCCGCCATACAATTTGATGATCGCCACCGCATCGGCCACACGATCCGCACCCACCTGACGGGGATCCTCGTAGCGGATGCGAATGCCAGTTCTAACACCGGTATCTACCACCAGCGGATCCTGTTGCAGGTATTCCTGGCAGGCCTGGATCACACGGGTAGTCAAATTGGGGACAACGGAGGCAAGCACAATACCGGTCAGATCGGTGACTGTCTGTCTGGCGTTCTGCAAAAGACCGAGAAACTGTAGTCCGTATTCGTCTGGCATGCGCGCATGATCGGTCGCCAGCCGCCAGTGCCGCCTAAGTTGATCGCCTTCATACAGGCCGAGGGTCAGGTTGGTGTTGCCGATGTCAATGGTGAGGAGCATATGCTGATTATAATCAGGATTCACAAAAAAAAGAAAACGGTCAGCCGCACACTGACCGTTCTCTTAGTCCGGATGTTTTTTGCATAGATAGGGAGCGATCAGCCGCACACTGACTTCTCCTTGCATTCCGGTAGCTTTCGGCATTTTCCTTGAGGAGGAGAAAGATGACTTGGAAAGCCCATCCGGGGGACCCTTACATATTGAATGGTGACTAAATGTTACGAAAGTTTCGATGAATTGTCATCGGTCTACAAGTGGGTTTTGTCTCCCTCGCTGGAACCAAAAGAAATAACACAAAATTCATCCTGTAGAAGGGGGCATGACCGAATAAAAACCCCTCGGTGGGAGGAGGGCAAAATCGTACCCGCGGTTCAAACACAATATTCGATCTTGCACTATACTATTAAAAGATACGCAGGTGAAGAGGAGATGCCTGAAAATGAGGGGAGCGGCTGCCCGCCCGTTCCCTCATTTTCGGTATTTTTCGAGAATTTCGTGATGTCTAACTATTATGAAGACAGAGTTAGAATGTAAGAAAAATTGCTGTAAAGACATATAATATATGTAGGAAACCAGAATAAATGTGGTAATCGTACGAACCTTTTTCGCAATTCTTATAACAGTCCTTCTGTTGACAGCCTGCAACGGAGTGGAGACTGCTATCGCGCCTACACAAACCCAGGCCTCCCCAACACCAACCGCTATCGTTGAAAATGAGGAACAATTTCCTCTACCAGGAATTAACAGTACCCTGCGGTTTGAGCACCTGGGTTTGGTAGATGGGCTTTCACAAAGCGTGATCCATGCAGTTTTGCAGGATCATTTTGGCTTCTTATGGGTTGGCACAGAAGACGGGCTGAATCGCTACGACGGATACACGTTTAAAATCTATCGTCCTGACCCAGAAAACCCCGAAAGCATCAACGATCGCTGGATTACATCTCTGGTTGAAGACAGCCAGGGCTACATCTGGGTCGGCACGCGTCTGGGCGGGCTGAATCGCTACGATCCTGAAACGGACAGTTTTACACATTACCTGAACGATCTGGAAAACCCCAGAAGCCTTTCCAGCGATCATGTCAACACTTTATTAGAAGACAGCCGGAGAAACCTGTGGGTCGGTACAGAAAATGGACTGAACTGCTTCGACGCACGAACCAGCCAGTTTCAACATTTCCGCAATAATCCCAATGTAGCCAATAGTATTTCCAGTAACAACATCACTGCCATTTTTGAAGATGCTAGTGGATCGCTGTGGATTGGAACAGAAGGTGGCGGTCTGAATGTCTACGACCCCGAGACATCCTCATTTCAGGGTTATAAGCAAATTACCAGAGATGATAGCAGCCTTAGCGATAACCATATTACTGCAATCGCACAAGATGACAATGGTTATCTGTGGGTTGCGACCAGCCATGGTTTGAATCGCCTCGATATAGATGAAGGTGTGTTCACACGCTATATGCACGGAGGCACGAATTCGGCGACTTTATCTAGCAATATTGTTCAATCTCTCGAGTTAGATCATTCCGGTTATCTCTGGGTGGGCACGGACAATGGTCTGGATCGTTTGGATGTAGAATCGCACACCTTTGTCCGCCACCAGCATAACCCGGGCAATTCATCCAGTTTGAGCACTGACTCAATCCTTACTGTTTACGAAGACAGAGGCAGAGTGCTCTGGATTGGGACCTACGGCGGTGGGCTCAATAAATACAATCGTGCCCAGAGTAAATTCACTTACTATCATTATGAGCCGGGGAATCCCAACACACTGAGCGCGAATATCGTTTTTCCTGTTTACGTAGATAATTTGGGGACCGTCTGGATTGGAACATATGATGGTGGACTGAACCGCCTCAATCCCCGTACAGGCCTGTTTACGCACTACCGCAATGAACCAGGTGACCCTGAAAGCCTGCTTAGTGACGAGGTCTACTCGATTTACAAAGACAGCAGCAGCACCCTGTGGGTGGGCACTTCCATGGGACTATCCCGCCTGAATCCCGGGCACACAAAATTCATCAACTACCGTCCCGACAGCCAGGATCCAACCAGCCTGGCCGGTCAGCCTGTTAACACAATTTTTGAAGATCACCTCGGTTATCTTTGGTTTGGTACCGAGAATGGACTTTCATTGTTCGAACCAACGACCGAAACATTCTTGTCGTTCAAACACGAACCGGATAATCCGACCAGCCTGAGCAGCAGTAACATCACAACTTTATTCGAGGATGAAAATAAAATTCTATGGATCGGTACCTTTGACAAGGGCTTGAATCGTTTGGATGTGGAAAGCGATAGTTTTACGCACTACCTGTATGATCCCAAAGATCCGACCAGCATCAGCAATAACTCGATCATGGCCCTTTATCAGGATAGTAAAGGTATCTTATGGGTCGCAACTGCGGGGGGCGGTTTGAATCGTTACGATTCGGAAACGGATTCGTTTATCCATTACACTGAAAAACATGGTTTGCCCAATAATGTAGTCTACGGCATACTCGAAGATGAGTACGGTTTCTTGTGGTTAAGCACCAACTTTGGACTATCCAGATTCGATCCGGAGACCGAAACTTTTCGAAATTACACTGCCAGTGATGGTTTGCAAAGCAACGAATTCAATAGAAATGCTTTTGCAAGGGCCCATAACAATACAATGTATTTTGGTGGCGTCAATGGGTTGACCGTGTTCAAGCCTGATGATGTGATCGATAGCATCTATCAGCCGCCAGTCGTGTTGACCTCATTCATTCAGGAGGGAAAGCCCGAATCTGAACTGCCGCAGCCGGAATTGATGCGTAACGTAACGCTCGCCTGGCCGAACAACAATTTTTCCTTCGAATTTTCTTCACTGAGTTATGCGCAACCTGACAGGAATCAGTATGCGTACAAGCTTGAAAATTTCGACAGGGATTGGAATTTCATCGGTAGTAACCGGGAAGGCCGTTATACGAATCTGCCCGGGGGCACCTATACTTTGCACCTGCGCGGCTCGAACAACGATGGCGTTTGGAATGAAAGCGACCAGACGATTACCATTACGGTTATTCCGCCTTTCTGGGATACCTGGACATTCCGAACGCTGGTGATTTTATCCGTATTTGCGTTTGTCCTGGTCGTGTATCGCCTGCGCGTGCGCAGCATCCAGATGCAAAATTTACAATTGGAATACCTGGTGCGTGAAAGAACCGGCGCATTGGAAAAACGCACTGAAGAATTGGAAGCGCTCTATTCCGGGGATGAACGTATCATCCGCGCCATGACGCTCGATCAGGTTTTCCAGGCTATCGTGGAAGTAGCCGTCAAGATGCTGCACGCGGACCGTGGTATCGTTTTTGTCTGGGACGAGAAACAGTCCAAGGTCATCCCGAGAGTCAGCCATGGATTCAAGCCCGAAACGCTGGAGGTACTGCATTATGACAAGGGGGAAGGCATGGTCGGCAGAGTCTTGGAGACGGGCGAATCTATCATCGTATCTGATGTCGATTTAGCGACGCTCAGGCCGGACATCCGGGCTGCGATCGCTATCGAAGGCATCCACTCACTGGTACATTTACCGATAAAAGTCAATGACCAGACCATCGGCGTTTTCAACATCGGCTTCACACGACCCGGGGCTATCACCGGAGATACGGCACGTCTGTTCAACGCCCTGGTGCAGCGGGCAGCGCTTTCGGTTGAAAATATGCAGCTCTTCGAGCAAACCAAGGAATTAGCCGTGGTCGAGGAACGTAACCGGGTGGCACGCGATCTGCACGATAGCGCCAAGCAAAAGGCATTCGCGGCATTGGCGCAACTGGGAGCGGTCAACGGCATCCTGAAGAAAGACCCATCCAGTGCCTGGTCGCATTTGACAGAGGCGGAAAATTTGGTCTACGAGGTTATCCAGGAATTGACCTTCCTGATCCAGGAGATGTACCCGATGGCCCTGAAAGAAAAAGGGCTGGCGACCACATTGCGTGAATACGTGTTCGAGTGGGAAAACCGAAATGGGGTTATGATTAACCTGGATATTCAAAAGCCCAGACGTCTTGACCTGGAGATGGAACAGGCCATCTATCGTATGACCCAGGAAGCGCTGGCAAACGTTGCCCGGCACAGCCGGTGTGATAAAGTTGATGTCTCATTGAATTACACTGATGATTGCGTTTCTGTGACCGTTGAAGATAACGGCTGCGGTTTTGATGTCAGAAACAAATCGGGCGGAATGGGATTACGGATTATTGAAGAACGCGCCGAGAGCATCGGCGGAGAAGCCTGTGTTGAGAGCCAGCAGGGTGTTGGGACTAAAATTGTCATCACAGCGCCTTTGAACGGACATTCGTAGTATAGATATTGAATTGCGGGAGGCAGTTATGACAGAACCAATTACTATTTTGATCGTTGACGACCACGAAGTTGTACGTAAAGGGGTGCGCTCCTACCTTGAAACCCTGCCGGATTTTCAGGTGGTGGGAGAAGCCAGCTCGGGTGAAAAGGGGATCGAGATGGTTTCGGAATTGATCCCAGATATCGTCTTACTGGATTTGATCATGCCGGGAAAGGACGGGGTCGAAACCACGCGGCAAATCAAGAAGATCAGTCCGCGCACGCAAGTTGTGGTCTTGACTTCTTACCATGAAGATGTGCACATCTTCCCTGCGCTCAAAGCCGGGGCGATCTCTTACATTCTCAAAGATATGAAAATGGAGAAACTGGTGGATGCCCTGCACCGTGCCGTCCAGGGAGAGGTGACTCTGCATCCGCGGGTGGCCGCACGTGTACTGCAAAATATCCGCGGCGAGAATGACGAAGACCAGCCACTGTTCACCGAACTGACCGAGCGCGAACATGATGTGCTCAAGCTGATCGCCAACGGCCTGACCAACAGCCAGATCGCCGAGAAACTGGTCATCAGCGAGAACACGGTCAAAGGACATGTCAGCAACATCCTGAGCAAACTGCACGTCGCTGATCGTACGCAGGTGGCCGTCTATGCCTGGCAGCGTGGATTGGTCCAGCGCGATCAGGTTATCGAAGAATAAACTGAGAATTGTAAGAAATTTAAGCTCTCGCATATGCGAGAGCTTTTTTCATGGCTTTGGAAAAAGTGCTGTTAAAGTATTGTTATCCGTTGTGTTGATACTATTAGGACTTACGCAGTTGGTTGAAGAGTGATGGTAGGATGAGCAAGATACTGGGAGATGGCGGACCGAATAATACTGGTTTTTGCCTCGAACCAGGACATGCCTACATGCAAACGATGAGCCTCCAA
>JASFRG010000120.1:0-15394 GCA_050115035.1 Anaerolineales bacterium
TACCCAAGCTAACATCTCCGGTGAATCGTATTCTGCAACTCCTAACAAAATGACTTCAGCATCGGTTGGGAGAAGTGGTAGTACTTTCTTGAGGACTTCGATATGGCGTTGAGCGGTTGTGTGCCCTTTCTGGCCTGTGTAAACCACCCATGCCAAAGGAAGGAGCCGTGTGCGATATACCACCCCAACCATCAACACCATACAGCCGCGACCCACCTGGCTGCCATCCATTGCCAATACGAGAGGTGCATTTGCCAAGCCTGCCAAGATGTATTGTGCAAAAGGCATGTAAGTCACTTCGACATCAATTTTGGGATGCTTTACCCAGCGCCGCATTCGCATTTCTATGCTTTGGTTCTTGGCATCCACAGGAATTTCATCACTCATCACCGAAAGCTGTGCTTTCCGGCTTATCACAATTCCAGTGATCATCATTGCTAATGTGACCACGTATCCTTGATGGCACATTTTCAGTTGACCCTTGAGTGTTTTCAACACTTTTGTGTATACTTTCATCCGATCAGTCATGGGGTTCTCCTGTTCTTTTTTTGGGTGAACATGAGTTTATCTCATGACTGATCTTTTCTCATCTAGATGTACGGTAGAAAAGTCTCGAAAGGCATTGTCTGGAACGAAAGCCCGGAGAGCTACCTAATCCACCCTCCAAATAGGATACAATCCAATCAATAACTGAACAGAGGAAACAATGAGCGATGAAAAAGAATATATCCCAAAAATTGCGATGAGCATTCATGCGCACCCGGATGACCAGGACTTTACCGTTGCAGGTACACTGGCCAAATGGGCTGCCGCCGGATGCAAAATCATTACCGTTATCATCACGGACGGTTCCGCCGGCTCGAACGCCCCCGAACATGCCGCCGATTACAAGCCGATTCTGGCCTCCATTCGCGAGACCGAACAACGCGCCGCCAATAATATTCTCGGCGTCAAAGAGACCATTTTCCTGCACAAACCGGATGGCGAGCTGGAACCGACCGTTGCCCTGCGCAAAGAAGTCACTAGACTGATCCGCCGCTACAAACCGGATGTGGTCGTCATCGGTGACCCACAGGCCGTCTTTTACGGCAACGGCTACATCAACCATCCCGATCATCGCGCCGCAGCCCAAATCGGACTGTATGCGGCTTTCCCATCAGCTGGGTCGCGTCTGTTGTTTGCCGATTTATTGGATGAAGGCTTCGAGCCGCACAATGTCAAACGTGTCTACATCCATGGCGCGGAAAAACCTGACACCTGGATAGATATCAGTAACACCCTTGAAGTAAAGATCAACGCGCTGAAGCAGCACGTCAGCCAGATGGATACACACGATGTGGACGACTGGATGCGCGAGTGGGCTGAGGAGGAAGGCCAGGAAAAGGGATTGAAATATGCCGAAGCCTACAAAGTGATGATTTTAGAAGAACAGGAAGAAAAACCGGAGAATTAAAATAGCTCATCATCCTGAGCGGAGCCGCCGATCTTTGGCGGCGTAGTCGAAGGATGGCGTGGCATTCTAAGTTTATTGTAAGGAGATAATATGGCCTACTATTTAGTCAAAGCAAAATTTCAGAAGGACTTGCTCGCCGAGTTGCGTGCCCGCCTCGACAGCGGCGAGATCGAGCAAATGCAGCCGTTTGGCAGAGCGCTGCAGTACAGTCTCGAGAACGCGCGGCTCGATCCGGGTGGTTGGGTCATCTGGGAAGAGGAAGATTATTGCAGCCCACCGTTGGCACAGGAACGGGCGGCCGTGCTCGATACCTACTTCACCGACCTGAGCGTCGAGCGTATGCAAAAGGGGGAAGGTTGGGCGCAAATAGAATCGTTACCCGACTTTTGGGAGAACTAGCAGTCTGTCGGAGAGCAATCTGACTTCCCAATTTAGGGCTGTTTTTCGAGCTAAAGTGGGGCAATTCTCCCAGTTTTTAGCCGATATACGGAGCAAAGTGGGACTTTTTTCGGAAAAATTGCTCTCTCCGACAAGCTGCTAGAACAGGAAATATCCGACGATTGCGGCTGCTATGGTGACGGTGATATTGTCAATGTCTTTGAACGGCAGAGACTCAACAACCATGCTGACCAGGGCAATAAACGTTAAAGGCAATATATACATTCCGAAAGGCCTGGCAAAAATCCCTGCTCCCATATAGATCGCCAGGATAAACGCGGAAAGCAGCCAGCCGCCGAGGAAAACACTGAGCGAGCCAGCCACCGTTTTGTCGGGACTATGTGGCAACTTATTGGAATTGAAACGCCGCCCCACCAGATCCGCGATACCATCTCCGCCGCACATGATCATCAGGGCGGTCATACCAACCGGCGAATCCTTCCAGAAGACGATGGTCAACAAGACGAACATGATCCCATAGTAAAGCGGTCCGCGCAGGATTTCACGGGGATCTCCCGTGCGTGACATGCCTTTGACTGAGGCTTCATCTTTCATGATCCCCAACCCCACCAGCGCGAACTGGATAGTAATTGCAAAGGGTACCAATGCCGCCAGCCAGCGCGAAGTGGGCAAGTCCGGGAAAAACAGCCAGCACAGCACGAAGATCGGACCAGTGCCGATGTGGATCAGCTTGCGGCTCAAACGCGATTCGATCCAGCCGCGGTGCGCGAAAAAGTCCATCAGGCGCAGGAAGGTCAGCGCAATGGCGAAGGTAAGGACAGTGGCGAGGATGGGGTTCATGTAATTCCTTTCGACTTTTTGTTTAAATACCCTGACGAAGTGTTTTAGTTCTGCTTTGTTGTATAAATAAAACACTCTCCAAACATGGAGAGCGGTAAAAGAGGTAAAAGTGGGCCCGACAGGATTCGAACCTGTGACCAAGCGATTATGAGTCGCCTGCGCTAACCGCTGCGCCACGGGCCCATTAAGCTTTTCAGCTATCAGTTATCAGCTAGGTAAGCTGTCTGCTGATAGCTGAAAGCTATTAGGAGCGGGAGACGGGACTCGAACCCGCGAATGTCAGCTTGGAAGGCTGATGCCTTACCACTTGGCGACTCCCGCGTGGGAGAAAAAATCCCAACCGATGAAACCGGGGGATTTTAGCTCTTTGTAGATAATTCCAATTCGAAAATCACAGAGGCTTATGCCTTAAATCTACTCCTTTATTATAAAGAAGTTTCAGGAATTGGGCAAGGTGGAGTGTATTGCGCGATTGCTAAAGCTCTTATCGGGTGTGAAATTCATTTCTTGCCTCTGTTAAGTTTTTATTGTATAGTCTGAAGTAGGATGATACGAGGAAAATTTTCATCTGACGCAAGCCTGTTGGCCGCCGAATGCCAAAAACTATGATGCAATTAATATCCATATGTGATAAATGAGATTGGGAGAGTAACAATGAATCAACTACCAGGTTTTGTTCCAGCTAACTTCCGTTTGGCGGGACGATTATTACTTATCATTGGGATGATTAGCTTAGTTCTAGTTGGTGTATCTAAGCTTACAGGTTGGTTTGCGCTGCCACAGATTGTTTTGGTTTTTAGCTTAGCCTTAATACCAGTAAGCCTATATTTAATTTATGTTGTTCCGAGGGAGAAATGAATTACAAATCATTATGAACTCATAGAAAATGTTAGATTAAATTTGAGCAAATCACCATTTAACTATGGGTGCTCGCGGACGTGGGCCGTTGGGCCCAAATAATAATGGAAAGTAGATGAAAATGGGCTGTATCCCAGTAGACACAATACTCAAAACCAAACGCCTACTTTTGCGTTATCCTGAATTGGATGATGCTGCTCAAATATCTGTTGTAATGAAATCTCCACAATTTCCAGAACAGCTACCGCTGAAAGAAATGAGTGCTGAAAACGAAATCAAAGATTGGCTTGGTAGATTGCAAGATGGTTGGAAAGCTGGTCAAGTGTTTTCATGGATTGTGGAAGATCGTGATTCAAGATATTTATTGGGTCAAATGACCTTATCAAAATTAGAAGGGGACAATTTGTGGGCAATGGCATTTTGGATACATCCGGACCATTGGTCAAAAGGGTACGCAACAGAAGGGACGGAACGATTATTGGCCTTTAGTTTTGAAGAAATTGGCGCGGAAAAGATATGGGCTGGGGCAGGTGAATGGAATATTGGAAGTTGTCGGGTGCTGGAAAAAATAGGCATGAATTTTATAGGGAACAATCCCAAGGGATATTATTCAAAAGGTGAACCAATAGCTACCCAAGAGTATGAGATTACTCGTAAACAATGGAATGAAAAACTTACAAAGATTGGGTGAAAAAATTGCAACCCAACAAATGAGCTCTTGACAGGGGGATTCGCACTGTCAAATTGGTTTTTCATGGTGAGCCCGCACCATCCTGCCACCAGCATAATCCAACACAAAAGACCCCGCCTTTATGCGGGGTCTATCTACGTGGCCGACTACACATCCAGATCGTATTTAGATAACGGTCAAATTTACAAGCTCAGGGGGCCAGTCTGATGTAAGGGCCCGGTATGCGACAGTCTTTCCCGCCTAGCTTTACTTTCATGCAAGTGTTTCGAGCGTACAGGCTTCTCGCGAAGTCCCTCCTCTTCGGCTTCGGGTCCAAAATACAGGTCCATAACCGCTTTAGCCTGGGTGAGCAATATCAGCTCAATTTCTTCCATTTACCCTCCGGCGGATTGGATTCGGAATTCAACGTACGCGACGATATCCTTGATGATAGCGGGGTCGGCCTGGCCAGCTTCAACAGCTTCAGCTGCTTTTTCAAGAACGACACGTAGCTCTGGGTATGCTTCTGACAGCACCAGGATCTTGTCATCAATGTCAGCTCCGTCACCCAGTGTGTCCAGCAAACTGGACGGGCGGATTTTAAGCCATTCAGCCATTTTTATCAAGGTAGTCAGATCGACCTGGTCGCCCTGCAGCGCCTTCAATATGGTTGTGTGAGAGAGGTCCAGGATCGCCCCGAGATCGCGCGAGCTCAGGTTTTTCTCCTTCATTGCGCCTTCCAAAAGGTTTTTCAACATAGTTTCCTCCA
Organism: Anaerolineales bacterium; assembly: GCA_050115035.1. GTDB lineage: Bacteria > Chloroflexota > Anaerolineae > Anaerolineales > Villigracilaceae > JAABUE01. Next base: position 4,990 of record JASFRG010000120.1, read on the forward strand.
CCTGTGTGGTCGTTTTGCTGTCCAAGTGTATCACAACCTTTACAGTTTTGTTAGTTTTCGCAATCACCCAAAAAACTTGACCTGAACGGACAGGGGCGGTAATATTGGCGTCCAATTGGTCGACAACTATTCCAGGAGCATCCATGCAGATCAACCCGAAAACATTGCTCGCCATCATACCCCACAGTGAACTCCAGGAACTCAAACTGACCGTCGGGGCCGCAGTATCGCTCACCCGGCGGCTTTATTGTTCCCAGATGACCATCAACAACTTGTGCACCAAAAACTGCGACGACTGCGCGGCACGCATCCGCGAAGCAGCGGCAGGGCTGCAAGCCGCCAAGAGACCGGCGGGGCTGTACGCGGCCAGGCTGCGCCACCAGGTAGCCAATGCCCTGGAAGAGCTCGACGCGCAAAAAGAGCCGGAAGTCCAGAAGAATAAGTATGGAGAGCGAGACGAAACCGTCGACATCTTCGATACGCTACTCGCAGCCTCCTCATGACCAAGCGCGCCAGTCACAGAAGGCGCTGGAAACGGGTAGAGGAAAAGATCGCGAGCAAGCTCACTGAAATCTTTTCCGACGTCGGAAAAGAAGCGGTGGAGCGAATCCCCATCCTGGGCCGAACAGGCCCCGACATCTCCTATAACGAAGTCAAACTCATCGTGGACGTCAAATCGAGGAAAGAGGTCCCGAAGAGTTCGATTGCCGTGAAAGGAAAGGTGCTGCACTTCGGCGACATGCTCGGCTTCCGGCTGGCCGACCTGCCCGACCTGGACCGCCTCACTCCCCGCACGGCAGCGCCATCGACCTTAGTGACCCACTGGCTGTCCCACATGCACGAATGGACTGCCAGATACGAACCGGACGGCATCTCGTGCGTCATCCTGCACCGGCCCGGAATGCCTGTCGGCAACAGCACCGTCATCATTCACTCCCAAGAGAGGAACACGCTATGTCAGAGAATGCGATCATCATCCCCGGCGAAGGCAGCGAAGCCCTGTCCCTCGCCCGCCAGTCTTTCCGCCAACAATTAGATGCAGCAGCCCAGCAGAACGTCGCCGAGCTTGCCGAGCAGGGGTACACGCCCCTTGAGATCCGCGCTGTCCAGAAAGTAGAACAGTTACGCTTATTGGGCGGCTTCGAGCTGGTCACCCTGCTCGAACGCGGCGCGTTATTCCAAGAGATCGAGCGCGAAGGCCTGGCCGGGGTTTATCCAGGGGATGCGACCACCCTGGAGGAGATCTGCCAGGAGATCGGCATCTCGAAATCGGAATACTCTGACACTCGCGGCCTGTGCGAGGTGGTCTTCCCCTGGCTGGAAGAGAACACCGAACAGTCCCTGCAGGAGTGGTGGGAGCAGATCGGCAAGAGCAAGTTCCGCGAACTGCTGCCGGTGCTGCGCGGCCTGATCGAAGGCGCAAGCGCCCGCAACCACGATACCGTCAACGAAGCCATCCAGGCGCAGTTGGAAAACGCGCTGGAAGGTATCCTGGCGGAAGCCTCCGTGACAGCCGGCGGCGAGCTTCCCGCTGACGAAGCCGCGCTCATCGAGCAGGCTGCACACGACAACGGCACAGTCCAGCAGCGCGCGATCTTGAATGTGTTGGAGTTCGGCAGCCTGCCCGTGCGCGAGATGCGCCAGCAGGTGCGTCCCAGCCGCACCCCCAACATCTACGCGACCGTTCTGCGCGGACATACCTCTTTTGCAGTCCTGCGTATGAGCCCCGAGCAATTGGAGATGTTCGAGCGTTTGATGGGCACGCATGTCGACGCAGCGATTCTAATGGGCAACGACTACCCTGATCACGTACGCTTGCTCGGCCAGATCATCCCGGAGTAAATATGGCAGATCTCGTATTCGCAGCAGACGCAGAACGGACTCTGGGGTTTGAACGAGCTTTGCTTGGTACGGTACTGTCCTACACGGACCTGTTCGAAAAGGTCGAGGACCTGATGCCCAGCGATCTCATCGACCCCGGGCACCAGGCCATCTTCTCGTGCGCCCTGGCCCTCTACCGGCAGGAACAACTCAGCGCCCGCGCGGTGATCGAGAACCTGCGCGCCAGAGAAGAGCTCAACACCATCGACATGCGCGAAGACGGGGAGGTGTTCATCCGGGAACTCTTGACCTACGCCTCAGCTCCTTCTATCGACAACTACGTCAGGCACGTGCTGGACGCGGCCATCAAACGCCAGATCCGCAACGCAGCCGCGCTGATGGCCGCGGACGCCAACCGCACGGATATCGACGCGGAGGCCATCCTGGACGAGACCGAGGAGAGGATCTTGAATCTCCGACGTCAGAAAACCGACGAGGGGGTCAGCGCCAATAACCTGATGGACCTGTTCCAGACCCAGATGCGCGCCCGCCTGGACGGCACGTATGTCCCGGCGCTGTACCCCAAGATCCACGCCCTTCAGGCCATCCTGGACGCCTACGAGGACCAGGACTTCCCCATCATCGCCGCTCCGCAGGCCTGAAGTCAGAGACATCCATATCCCCGCTGACTTCCAGGAAATCCTCCAGGACCTTGCGGTAGACCGCTACCGCATAAAGCGGTAGACCCTCGAACCGGCAGACCAGGAGATAGTTGTCGATGATTGGCTTCAAAGTCATATTGCCTCCTGTTTCATTTATAGCACATATTTTCTAGAAACGACAGACCGAAAAAAACAGGAGAACGCCATGTACATCCTCAAAACAATCCGGAGCGAATAGTGGGCAGCATCAAGAACGGCAAAGACAAGGTCGTCATCACCCTGGAGATCGACAAGATCCTGGCAGAACCGGCCCGCATGATGATGGATGGAGAGCTGAAGGTCTCCAGGAACATCACCGTAAGACATGTGCTCGGCTGGGTCCTTTGGAGCATCCTGCTCAAGAAGATCCCGCAGATCGATACGAAGGGTTTTCAAAGCATCGACCTGCAGTTCGATAAAGAGGTCGGCGCCATTGTGGCCACCATTGACAAATGTTGATTCGATCAAATCCATTTCCGACCTCGGACATCCAGGAGCGCCAATGACGAACCCGTATCCCGGGCCAAAGCACACTTTCTGGCTGGAACAGTTGTACAGGCAAAAAGAGAACCACCGCCCGGTCAGCATGCTGCCCGTGAAGATCTTCAACGAGCTGAAGGCGCTGGGATGTGTGGAAGGCGAACCCGCCGCCTCTTCTCTCACGGCCCACGGGGCAGGTGTACTGCTCACGATTCGCAACGACCAGGCAGAAGCGCTGAAACAAGAAAAGGCGGCAAAACGCAGAAAGAGGAATAAACGATGAGCTTCACAGAGTTACCAGAAGAGTACTGGCCGGAGAACTTCCAGTTCCCGGAGTACGTTGAAATGGCTTCCGCAACTTTCACAGAAATGGTCGATAACTCCGAATATCACACATTCCATTACGTTCCTGGTGTGCCGCTGATGTATATCTTTGCTGACGCCAAAAACGTTGAGTTTGCTGACGCGTACACCGGACGGTTGATGTTACCGCCTGAAATGTTGGTGGTGCCAATCTTCAAGTCAATGGCAAAAACCAAAGGCCCGTTCGTGGTATCCGCGTTTTACGGCTTCATCCGTTACAACGACAGCTTCCCATACATGTGTCAGCCGCGCAAAGACGAGAACTACGGTCGCCGGTTCTTCACACCAATCGAACTGGTGTATGACACAGGATTTGGCAGTGAGTACATGTTCAGAGACCTGCTTGTTCGCAAGTTAGCAAAAACACTTGGGATACGTCGTTACTCCTCGAACATAGGTGTTAACTCGACCGGCGTTTACCAATATCAGGTTCAACGTTACAACGTTCCACGCCTGTTTGTACACCAGAGCCAACACATCTACTACATCCCGGAGGCATCCGATGAGAATGAATAAGACCGTCCGAACATCTATGCACCACGCATACTTGAGAATGCTCGACCAGGGCAATTTCCCGGAAGTGGGCTGGAGCCGTAATGGGATTGTTGAATACGACACCGCAAATTACCTGCAGTTCTGGGGCCGCCTGGCATTTTTAGTGGACCAGAACCTGAAAAGCGCCGGGCACACCCTGGGCTGCTATGAACTCAAGCGCTCCGATAATTTCCGCAAGGATGTGATCGCATCGATCCGGGCAGTCACGCCCGAAATGATCATCAGCAGCCCAGGCATACTGGGTATCCCAGTATAGGAGAGGACGTGAAAAAGATCATACTACTTTGCCTGGCCATCGCCGGCCTCGCGGCGTTCATCACTGGGGCGACGACCAGTGGACCCAAGAGGGGAGACTGCGTTGAGGTGTTGAACGATTCTGTGCACGCCTACTACGAGCCGGCTTTCGAATCCGCGCTGGTGGGTTGGTTTGTCGAGGAGGAAGAGTTGAGCCTGCGCCGCGTGAAGGATGATTGGTGGCTGGTGGCCGGTCGGGGGATCGACGCCGGAATGCATCACACCCGCATGACGGGTTGGGTGCAGGCCTCTTATTTAGGTGTATGCAAGTGACCAAATGCCTCCCGGCTGTATATGCCGTGATGTGAAAAGAAGTTTTCACAAAACCATTCCACAGGAGGCACAAACTTGAACCTGCAAGATTATCGTGACCAGCACCAGAACGTCAAACCTAACGCTAGCATCAGGGAACGCTGGCAGAAGCGCGTGGTAACGCGCGGCTTATCCGGCGCCGAAGGCGCCCGGCAATACCTGGCTGACTACGGCAGGGGCATCGGGGCCAAGAAGGTCATCATGCTCGCCCGCCAGGCCGAGATCCAATGCGATATTCCGATGTCGGAAATCTTCTGGGGGAAAGCCCACGAGCTGGAGCTCGGTGAGCCCGCCAGAGGCTCGCTCAAGGTGTCCTGGGTCCCTATACCGGATATTACCCCGCAACAGGAAGTCTCCCTCGAAGGTCTTCCTGACGACATGCAGCCGGGGGAGATCGTCACCGCGCAGCCCGTGGACGCGCGCTGTGATAGAGAACACTACATCAACTCCCCGTACTACTTCGGGCAGGCTAAGATCGACGGGCAGAAAGCGCTGGCCTTTGTCACCCCCTCTCAAGTGGTCTACCAGTCCCGTTCGATGCGGGTGCGCGAGACGCCCTCGGTCGAGATGGATGAGGCCCTGATGGCCGCAGCCGCCAGGTCCGGCCCGTTCATTCTTGAGGGTGAGCTGACCTACCTGGACTTTGAGGGCGGCGAGCACCGTACCGGCGCGCAGGCCGCCACCTACAACATCGATCATGACCGTCCAACGGTCCAGCCGGAGATGAAGTTCTTCATCTTCGACTGCCTGTACTACAAAGACGACCTGCGGCGCGAAAGCAAGCAGACCCGCCTGTGGGAGGCGGAGACCTTGTGCCTGTACATCCAGAACGCATTCGAGGCGTTGTGATGCTTAACACAGCCCGGACCGTTGAGGAGAAGGAGCGCCTGGTCCGGATGCAGCTCATCAAAGGCCGTGAGGGAGAGGTGTGGTTCAACGCCCACGCGCCCTATTCTCCCGGCAAGGCCACGGACGAGAGTTTCGTGCGCACCAAGTACCTGCAGGAGTTCGAAGCGGACATCATCTCAGTGGCACCCGCCACAGCCGAAGGTCATACCATCGCTGGTTTTGAGATCGCAAACGACCGGGGAGAATCATTGGGCTCTATCGGCACCGGCTATTCGCGCGCGGACCAGGAAGAGATCCTGGCGCGTTTCAAGGCTGGAAATGCGCGTGTGAAAATTCGCTGTCAGGGGTTTACCGAGAAAGGGTCCGTCTGGCAGGGGCGCTTTATCGGCTGGGCATAAAGGGTTAGAGAAACAAAGACATGGCCGCCAAGAATTTAGCGGCCATGTCTATTTAATATGGAGGCAACATGGACAACATTTTCTCAAACGACGATATTATCCACACCTACTCGCGCAAAGAAGCTCTGGAAGATGGCTTCCAGGTCGATGCCAATATCGGCGAATTCGCCGAAGTCACAAAGCAGCACCACAAGTTCCCAGTATATATGACGCGCGGTGTGTATGAGCTGATCGAGCGAGCCGTGAAGAATGAGCGCTGGGCTAACGACTGGAAAGGCGTCTGGCACGACATCCTGTGGATGAACAGGGTCATGAAGCGTTATATAGATGAAAGCACTGTGGAGTTTCAGGTAATCATCCGCGGCGCCGGCAGAAAGCAGAAATACACCATGATCGCTCAGGTTGGACCGATGGACATTGATGACCCATCGCCGGCCGTCACAATCAGCCTGCCCGGCGAGGACTAAGTACAGCTTTTCGTTATAATGTTCCGAGTTTCGCTTCTAGCTTGGCAACGGTATAAGTCCAGCGGATCGGCTTTGGCGAAAGGTTTTCGCACCTTATAAACTCCATAATCGAATGTGCCAACTCGTTGGTGCTGTGAAAGTGATTCGGGCTCAAGAGTTTGCGCTGCAAGACACTGAACCAGATCTCGATCTGATCGAGCCAGGACGCATTGGTAGGCAACCAGTAGACTTGAACGGTCAGAGGCCATTGGTGCAAGCGCACTTGTTCTTGCAGCCAGTTCTCTAACTGTTTGGGCGCATGGGTGGTCCCGTTATCCAGGATCAAGATCAAGGTGTGCACCTTGCGTCGCAGGGCTTCCGGGAAAATGGCTTCCAACAAGAAAGCCTGGAAATCCACAAAACGCTTGCGCTCGGAAGTCTTCCCGAACTTGAAACCATCGGCCACACTCAACCCGGCGAACAAGTGCAGCGCACCTTGGCGTTTGTAGCGAGCAGCCACATGCACTGGATGTTGTGGCTTGGCTGCCACAGGCTCTTGTTCCAACTGGCGCGCCTGAATGGAAGTTTTCTCATCCACACAGACCGCCCAAACCCCACTGCGCAGGAGTTCGACGGCATCTTCATACACTTGCAACACTGGACGAGCACGTTCCAGAAACTTCTGTGGATCCAAGATGTGTTGCCAGTGATGGTAGCGCCAGGGTTTGAGCTTGTCTGCGCTGAACCAGCGATACAGTGTACTGACGCTGATCGCAGAGATCGCTTGCAAGCAAAGCAGATGTTTGACGATCTCGGCCAGGCTCCAACGACTGAGCATGACACCCTGTTCCTTCGGCAAACTACAGGCCAGAGCAGTCGCCTGCGCGCGTAGTTCAGAGGGAAAAAAGCTTCGGCCTCCCCGGTTTGGGTAAGTCGTCTACGCTCTTGCACTCGTTCCAGCGCCGTCGCCATTTCCTGACTGCACGATCCGTACATCCAACATGTGCAGCAATCTGTTGATTACTCCATTCCGGATGTTCGTGTGCTGCCAGCACGATCCGCGCTCGCATTACTTTGCCCTGCGGTGAGTTACGAGCATTGATCAGTTGGCGCAATTCGCTTATTTCATTTTCAAGGAACTGTATTTTGTACTTGGGTTTTGGTCCGCTCATGGGCTATGTTCCTTCTGGCCCAAGTTTACTCCTTACCCCGGAACATCTTTATGAAAGACTGTACTAAGTCTGATGTCGGAAATTGCGACAAGATGCCTGTCATCCTGTTATCACAGGTTGAATCATGACAACGAAGATTTTAAGTCAAAAGAGACACCTTTATATCTTCCGGCCAAATTCCTAAAAGTTCGTTTACTGCAACAATTTCTTCAACAACCTGTTTTCGCATTTTCATCTGATCATCGCCCCTGGGCCAGGTATAGACATATGCCTTACTGTATGTTTTTGGTCTATCTCTACCTAATCTTATTTTTCTTAACGGTTGCCCAAAATGCGGTCCACCTCCAAATGGCCCGATCTCCCATCCGCGCAGTTCAATCCTTCTGCCGGCTTCCAATGCGTTAGTGTCTGTTATAGGGTAGATTGTTGCCCGGTAACCGATATTTGTATCTTTTTGATATGCGTTTAGTCCAAAGCTAAGTGTTACCCTACCAATTTCTACTACTCCACTTGAAAATGATCCCCCCATTACATTGATAATTTCTTCGATTTTTTGCTTTTTGATAAATAAATTGGATGTGGTAGGTATCTCTTTGGTATCACTCATGCCTAGAAGTTGGCGTAGTGCTTTAATCAATTCAGCTATTCCGCGGCTGTATCGCTGTCGAATATCAAACCAATCAGTATTAACCAGGTTTATCGGAACCGCTGTACGCTCATTTCCCTGCGCTAATACTGGATAAATTGGAATATCGAAATTGTTGGCATATCCTACTTCCCTCCCCACCCAAGCAGATTGCTTTGCCGCTGGCGATAGTACTACAACCAGAGATTGTGCATTCTCGATTGCATTTTGTATATCTGTCTGCCATCTAGGGGAACCTCGCTTTAGTCCTGTTTGATCGATCCAAACCGAAATCCCTTCATTCTGCAAATCCTTTCGGATTCTTTGCGTGATTTCTTCGTTACGTCTGCTGTAACTCAAAAATACATCTATCATCTCTTCACCTTGCTATCAATTATGATACCCAACAGCCCTCGTGCACCCACTCGTGAAGGCGGGCCTTCTTTTTTCCAGCAATGAACAGAGAAACGCTATGTTGGGCAGCTTTCCTGTATAGGATAGTGGAGTTGGAGGGGCAAACTCACTTCTTCAAAACCGGCAACCCCTCCCCCATCCATTCAATCAATGAGCCGTCATACACCGCGACATCTTCATTCCCGGCGATGAGGTGGGCAATTGCGTTAATCGTCGCAGCTATGCCGCCCCCGCAGTAGGTGATGATCCTTTTGTGGCTCGATATTTCTTGTAAGCGTGTTATGAAAGTGTCATCAGGCATAAAGCCATCCATTTCAACCATCAAGTCCCAGACAGACACAAACGTCGAACTTGGGATGTAAGTCCCACCATACATTTCAGGGGGCAGGGTGTGCTCTATGCAAATACCCTCGTCCTCGATTGCAGCCAGAACTTCTTCCTTGCTGACGAACATGGCTGGCCTTGGTTCACTTTCAAAGGTTGTTGGTTCATAAATGTGGGGTTCTTGCTCTAATTGTCCACCCGCTTTTGTCCAAGCTTCAAGCCCGCCATTGAGGACGCGCACGTTATTGTGGCCGGCGTACCGGAGAAGCCACCATGCGCGGGTTGCGGCTGGCAGCACGCCAGAAGCGTAAAGGATAACCTCGGAGTCTTGCGATATCCCAACCCTACCGATTCGCTCTTGTATCTGGGCAACAGGCAAGGCCATATACTCATACTTGTTATCTAAATCGGAGAAAAAGTCATGATCAAAAAAGGCTGCGCCGGGGATGTGGCCCTGGAGATATTTTTCATAGGCCGTTGTTGGGTCGGTCGCGATTTCAAAAAAAATGATGGTGGCGTCGTAGAGACGAATGTTGGAATTATCCAATCGACTACGCAGTTCCTCTACTTCAATGAAAATGCTTTCTCTGTTCATCTGCTATTCTCCTGATGGCTGTGTAGCGAATTGAAATTTATCTTTAATTGTAGCATGTCCAATTTTGGGGTCATATGACCTTTCACTGTCCGGGAGGATGGCTCGGTACCGGAGGCTGGCAGGAGAGACTAGCTTATGAAACGGATAAAACCCAAAGCCACGAAAAAGCCATTTAGCGGTGAGAATCCAGCCGTCCGCGTGGTCGGGTAAGGGAGTGACATTGCTGCCACTCCCTCCCCTCAGAACGGTACGTGCGACTTTCATCGCATACCGCTCAAGCATCTCAAAGGCACTCCTTGACAGGGAGACCCGCCAGCCCATTCCTGCGCTGACTTCACGATACCGACCGGGGGTAACCAAGCGTTTCCGCTTATGGGCGCACCAGCAGGATAACCTGCCATCATCTGCTTTCCCATATGAAGGTTGTTTATCCGATCTCCTCGTGACGAGACACCTGCTGGAAGTCTGCTCGTTTTCACGCCGGGTAAATTCTGAACCCGTATCGACGCCATTACAGCCTCGCCTTCGCTTCCTCCAGCATCCTTTACCCGCTGCGCCATCGGCAGGTCTTGCGACCATCCTACCCAAAGGGAGCACAACGGGCTTACCCTGTTCCGCTTGTTTACCAGAGTGGGTTAGGTTCCAACTCTACGCCGACGGTACCACTTCTGCGGTAGGGGGAGCGTGAGCCCCTAGCCAAGACCGTTCACCATTTTGGTTCAAGTGTATCAGCAGGTTTCACTTGTTCCAACTCACGGCGCTTGCATTGGTTCACTTCTGTTAACCATACCACTCAACCCTAGCCCATGAACCGCCATCCTGCTGGCAGATCATGGCACATTGTCCCGACAGCTTCACACCCTGCAATTACTCGCAGCGCATGTGTCGGTAGGGCACAGATGGCAGAACATCCGGTTGAATCCGCGCCATTCGGACACGTTTCAACAGCTAAACAAGCGACTTTTCAGGTCGCACCACGCTGCGTTGGGCAGATTTTTCCAAACGGAGTAAGCCATTGGATCTCAGCAGTAACGAGACAATGAGCACCGTTGATTC
>JASFRG010000121.1:0-15374 GCA_050115035.1 Anaerolineales bacterium
CAAAGGTTAACGGGCTGAATGATATTATTCGCTACAATATCCAACCTTATTTGAGCAAAATGGCTGACCCGGTGGAAGACCAATTTCTCTTAGAAGATGGAGAACTCAAGACAGTTCACACGCATAAGGTTTACCACGTCAACATTGTTTCCCGCTACAAGTCGATCACTCCGCAGGTTGAATTCCTGTACAAACGAATGCGGCTAGTGTTAAACCGACAGGGAATAAAACGAATAGAGCATATTTCGCTGTAACCTTATGACAACTCATATGAACAGCATAATGTGATGTCCAGTAAACTGCCACTCATTCTCATCATCGGGCCAACCGCCGTTGGCAAGACGGAACTCTCTATCCAACTGGCTGAACGGTTAGATGGAGAAATCGTTTCTGCCGATTCGCGGCTGTTCTACTGTGGCATGGATATTGGCACCGCAAAGCCCTCCCTCGAAGAAAGAGAGCGCATCCCCCACCATTTGATCGATGTGGCCGACCCGGATGAAATCTGGTCGTTAGCCGTTTTTCAGAAAAAGGCAACTGAGAACATCGCCGATATTCACGCGCGAGACAAACTGCCATTCCTGGTTGGCGGAACGGGACAATACGTACGCGCGGTGACCGAGGGCTGGAGGCCGCCCGAAGTGGAGCCTGATCCCCGTTTACGGGGCGTTTTGGAAGTCCAGGCCGAAGAAAAGGATATATATTGGTTACACGCAGGGCTACAACGAATTGACCCAATCGCAGCCGAAAAAATTGATCCTCGCAATGTGCGGCGTACTATCCGCGCGCTGGAAGTGATTCTGACCACCGGTAAGCCTTTCTCAAGACAACGCAGGCAGAGCGACTCTCCCTACAACCTGCTGACCATCGGGTTGAACCGTCCGCGGGAGGAGTTGTACCAACGCGTGGATGAACGCATCGAGGCCATGTTCGAGGCGGGCTTTGTGGATGAAGTCAAAAGGCTATTGGATAAAGGCTACTCCTCTGAGCTTCCGACCATGTCCGCCATCGGGTACCAGGAATGTGTTCAAGTAATTAATGGTGAATTGAGCCTTGAGCAGGCCAAGGTCGAGATGAGACGCGCGACGCGGGTTTTCGTCCGGCGCCAGGCCAACTGGTTCAAGGAGGATGATCCGAACATCCACTGGTTCTATGCCGGGGAATCCAATCTGGTGGAATTGATCGAGGATTTGGTCCGTCGTCATGTATCTCACTTTCCGCACAGTTAAGTGCTTCCTCTCTGTTTTTTTTGGAGTATCAATTGCAACCCTGGATGGGGGAACGTATAATCAAGTCATGTCCTTACCCACAATTTTAGAAGAATTAAAAGAGTTCCACGACAGGCAGCGCCAAACGAATATTGTCATACACAAGAAGAAAATACGCCCAGTATGAACACTTACTTCGCAGTGACCACCCCCGGACTGGAACCTTTCACACGACAAGAAGCGGACGAACTGGACCTGATCCCTGCTCCCGATATATCAGCAGATTCCAATCCCGAACCAGAAACCGGCGGCGTGACCTTCAAGGGCGAGCTCGAAGCGCTCTATCGCGCCAACCTTCACTTGCGTACAGCCAGCCGAGTATTGGCACGCTTGGGAAATTTTTTCTACGCCAAAACCTATAAAGACCTGCTTGAAAAAGCCTCCCGCCTGCCCTGGGAACGCTTCTTGCATCCCGGCCAACCAGTTAAGCTGCGAGTCAGTTATCACGAATCGAGGCTGAACCACGCCAAACCAATCAGCGAGGCCGTTTATGAAGCCATCGCTATCCGGATGGGACAACCGTCGCAAGGCAAGAGGGGTGACAATGATACTGCTACCCACCAACTGGTTGTTGTGCGTGTGGCCAATGACCAGGTCACTGTTAGCATAGACTCGTCAGGCACGCTGCTGTATAAACGCGGGTACCGCCAGGCGATTGCCAAAGCGCCCCTGCGCGAGACGCTGGCTGCGGCCATCATTATGGCCTCCGGCTGGGACGGTCAGTCTCCGTTGCTGGATCCATTCTGTGGCTCTGGCACGATCCCTATTGAAGCAGCGATGATGGCGCTGGGGATTCCACCCGGCGCGAAGCGTCCATTCGCATTCATGGATTGGCCCAATTACGACGAGGCACTCTGGGAGCGAGTCAAGGGAGCAGTGACGCGCCCTGAGATTGAGATGCCCTCTATAACGGGATCAGATCGTGATGCCGGTGCGGTGCGTATGGCCATATCCAATGCGGAGCGGGCAGGCGTTGCAGAACTCGTCCATTTCGAGAAGTATGCCCTCTCCAACATTCATCCATCACGGAAAAAAGGCTGGGTGGTGACCAATCCGCCCTACGGAGAACGCATCAGCAAAGGGGCAGACCTGCGCAATTTGTACGCTCAGTTTGGCAATGTCTTGCGTCAGCATTGTGTTGACTGGCAGGTGGCCCTACTCTCCAATGACAAGATGCTACTCGGACAAACACGCCTGGATTTGGACACCTCAATGTCTTTGCGCAACGGCGGGATCAGGGTGTACCTGGCGCGGGGTAAAGTACACAAGCTCTAAAGGACATGAAATCCCTGACCAAAGGTACTGTTATAATATTTTCGCACTGATAAAATACAAGGAGTTCTTATGCCAAATACCATCAAATTCGGCACCGACGGCTGGCGCGGTTACGTTGCCGAAGACTATACCTTCGATAACGTGCGTCGTTGCACGCAGGGATTTGCAAATTTCTTAATCGAGACCGGCAACCAGGGAAGTGAAGTCGTTGTCGGACACGACAAACGCTTCAGCGGTGAAAACTTCGCAGCAGCTGTTGCCGAGGTGCTGGCCGCAAACGGCTTCAAGGTCTGGTTGACAGACGGCGCTACGCCGACTCCGGTTATCTCTTATGCTGTGGTGGACAAGCAAGCCGCTGGGGCGGTTAACATCACCGCCTCCCACAACCCGCCCACCGACAATGGATTCAAAGTGCGCGATAAGTTCGGCGGCGCAATCGATCCCGACGGTTTGAAAAAGATCGAAAGCCAGATACCCGAGGATGTCAGCACCGTAAAACGTGTAGCACTCAAAGGTGCCCTGGCCGATGGCTCAGTGAAAAAGTTCGATGCCTCCATCGCTTATATCGAGCATCTCAAGGACCTGATCGACCTGCAACCGATCAAAGATGCCGGGCTGACTGTTATGGTCGACGCCATGTGGGGCAACGGCGCTGGCTGGTTCCCTCGCTTGCTCGGAGGAGGGGCAACCAAAGTGCTCGAGATCCACAACGAGCGCAATCCCTCCTTCCCGGAGATGTTGCGACCTGAACCCATCCAACCTAATGTGGATGTCGGGTTGCAAGCCACCATCGACAACCATGCTGACGTCCTGATCATCAACGACGGCGATGCCGACCGCATCGGTTTTGGGGATGAAAACGGAAAGTTTATCGACCAACTCCGCGCTTATGGATTGTTAGCCTATTATCTGCTGGAAGTGCGTGGCGAACGCGGCCCGATCGTCAAAACGCTGTCCACGACAACCATGCTCAATAAGCTGGGCAAGATTTACGGTGTGGATGTCGTGGAGACCGGTGTCGGTTTCAAATACGTGGCGCCCAAAATGCTCGAACTGAACGGCTTGATTGGCGGCGAAGAGAGCGGCGGCTATGCCTTCCGCGGCAACGTTCCCGAGCGCGACGGCATCCTGGCCGGGCTGTACATGCTCGACTTCATGGTGCGCACCGATAAGAAACCCACTGAATTACTAAAGCTGCTTTTCGACAAGGTCGGCGGCGAGCATTTCTACGACCGCATCGATACCCCCTTCAAGGGAGACAAACAGAAAAAGATCGACCGAATCCTGGCGGCGAATCCGGAAACCATCGGCGGTCTGAAAGTGACCGAACTCGTTACCGTGGATGGCTTCCAATTCAAACTGGAAGACGGCGGCTGGCTGCTGATACGCTTCAGCGGCACCGAACCGATCATCCGTGTCTACTGCGAGACTATGCATAAGGACAAAGTACAAGCAATCTTGCAGGATGGGTTGAAAATCGCCGGAATAGAGTAAACGTGCGAAGTGCGACGTACTAAGCGCGCACACACCGCACTCAGCACATGGCACTTACTGATACTCACTGCCACTTAGACCTTCACCAATTCGACGAGGACCGCGAGGCCGTTATCAAGCGAGCCAAAGATGCGGGCCTCGTCCGAATTTTGATTCCGGCTCTTTCTGTGACTTCGAGCCGGTCGGCTATAAAACTGGTTGAGACTCATCCCATGCTCCATACCGCCATCGGTGTGCAACCCAACGAATCCCTGACGTGGGACAATGCCAGCATCTCAGCCTTACGTGAATTCGCTGTCAATCCAAAGGTTGTCGCCATCGGCGAGATCGGTCTGGACTACTATTGGGATTCCGCCCCACATGATCATCAACAGCGCATCTTCCGCGAGCAGCTTGACCTGGCGGCAGAACTGGAACTGCCCGTCGTCATTCACATGCGGGAAAAGAGGGATGCGGTCAACGGACCGTGCTACGAGGATGCGTTGAACATTTTGGAGGAATGGGTAGCAGGCCTGGGTCGAGACAAAGAAGCGTTGAGAAAAAATCCCGGAGTGCTGCATTCATTTTCGGGGTCATTGGAAACGGCACAGCGGGGAATCGCTCTAAATTTCTACATCGGGATTACCGGCCCGGTGACATTCAAAAATGCCAAATACAAGCAGGAGATGGTTTCACAGTTGCCATTGGAGAACCTGCTGATCGAAACGGATGCCCCGTACCTGGCTCCCCATCCGCACCGGGGCAAACGCAACGAACCTGCCTTTGTTGCTGAAATTGCTGATAAAATTGCGGGGTTACAATCCCGAAACCAGGAGGAGGTCGTCAACGTTACAACGAGCAATGCGATGCGACTTTTTGCCTGGGGAGAAGATTTTTGAGCACAGTTACTTTTACGACACCTGTCCAAGAGCAAATCAAACTTGTTGAGGAGCGAATACGCGCCCAGGCGAATGACAATCATCCAGACCTGCGCGCTGCGCTCGAGCATTTACTTTCATCCGGCGGAAAGCGCGTCCGTCCTACTGTTGTATTACTGGTTGGAAATATGCTGGGC
Source organism: Anaerolineales bacterium (assembly GCA_050115035.1). GTDB lineage: Bacteria > Chloroflexota > Anaerolineae > Anaerolineales > Villigracilaceae > JAABUE01. The sequence goes on from JASFRG010000121.1 coordinate 5,092, forward strand.
GGCACGGAGGATAAGCTGGTGACCGTTGGCGCAGCCATCGAATTATTGCACACGGCCACATTGGTGCATGATGACTTAATCGATGGGTCGTTGCTACGACGCGGGATGCCCACGCTGAACGCACGCTGGTCACCTGCTGCCACCGTATTGACCGGCGACTTCCTGTTTGCACGCGCTGCTAAACTGGCTGCCGAAGCTGACCATCTGCCACTTATGCGACATTTCGCACAGACTTTGGCGACCATTGTTGAAGGTGAGCTGACACAACTGTTCACCAGCCGCGGCCTGATCAACCGCAAGAACTACTATCAACGTATCTACGCCAAGACCGCCTCGTTATTCGAAATGTCGGCACGAGCGGGGGCGCTGGTCAGTCCGGTGGATGATGAGGTAGTTGAAACCATGCGTGGGTTTGGCTACGAGACCGGCATGGCCTTCCAAATTGTGGATGACATCCTGGATTTCACCGGTGACCAGAGAGCGGTTGGCAAACCGCTCGGCTCTGACCTGCTGCAAGGGCTGGTCACCCTCCCCGCTATTTATTATGCTGAGGCTAATCCCAATGACCCGGATGTGCTACTGTTGAGCGAAGGCGGTTGGGGCAACCAGGACCGCATGGAACGGCTGGTCAACTCTATCCGCCAGAGTGACGCAATCCAGAAATCGATGCGGGAAGCAGAAGGACACATTGAACGCGCATTAGAAAAATTAGCCTCCCTGCATCCCGGTATTGAGCGCAGCGCGCTGGAAGACCTGGCAAAATACATCATCGATAGAAGAGTGTAAAGGAAATATCCCATCAAACTCCGGAAAATCGGCAATGTGATGCTTACACGCAGCTGGCTTGACGATTAAACTCCGCTGTGCTAAAATCCGACCATCTTAACTTTAATAGTGTGTCATTGTGACTAATCCCCGCCGCCCCTTCCGTCTGAACGTCGGCTTCGTCATACACCAGGAAGTCGGCTACAAACACGAATTTCCCTTTGAATTCGAACAAATCCAGATCTCAGACGATCTGGATTTACGTCAATTTGAGGGCATTGCGGCCATTGGCCGTACGCCGCAAGGTTTGATCGTTCAGGCCGATTTTTCCGCGGAAACCACCCTGGAATGCGTGCGCTGTCTTAATGAGTTCGAATATCAACTAAAGTGGAATTTCACCGAACTCTACGCCTTCAACCAAAGGTCGGTCAGTGATTCAGGTTTGATCATCCCGGACGACGCGCACATCGACCTGCATCCCCTCATCCGTGAATATGCTCTGCTCGAAATTCCAATCAAACCTCTTTGCAAACCCACCTGCAAAGGGCTGTGTGCTTTGTGCGGTGAAGACCTCAATATCAGAGATTGCGGACACAGAGACATCGCTGAAGAATCGCCTTTCGCAGCGTTGAAAGACCTGCTGGAAGAATAATGTCAAAGGATTTAGGAGGGTCTTGTGACAAGTGCTGGTAAACAAAAACGACAACTTGCCTTACGAACCCTGATGGACAAGGCCAGCGTTCAGGGATACTTAACGACCGACGATCTGATCGAGGCCCTTCCAGAAACAGCAGGGGATGCGCAAAGGATGTCTGTGCTGTTGACATCACTACATCGCCGAGGGGTAGATATTATTGATGCAGATGACTACCTCCCATCAGAATCAACACCCACCGATCAGACCGACCATAAACCTGTTCCCACCATAGAGGCCGATCAACGCCTGGACGAATCCATCTCCCGTGACGACACGGTAGGCATGTATTTGAAAGAGATGTCGCGCGTGCCCCTGCTCACTGTCGACGAGGAACTGGATCTCGCTATCCGTATCGAAAAGGGGCGCAAAGCCAAGGAAGAAAAGATCAAACTGACCGGACGCCAGCACGCAACCCAGCGCCAAAAACTAGACGCCATCATCGAAGATGGACAACGCGCTCGAGAACATCTGATCAAAGCTAACACGCGACTGGTCGTCAGCATCGCCAAGCGTTACATGGGACGTGGCGTTGCTTTTCTCGATTTAATCCAGGAGGGCAATCTGGGATTGATGAAAGCCGTCAAAAAGTACGATTACACGCGCGGCTTTCGCTTCTCCACCTACGCTACCTGGTGGATACGGCAAACCATCACGCGTTCGATTTCCGACCAGGGACGCACCATCCGCGTGCCGGTGCACATGATCGACCGCATCCGCCAGCTATACAAAACCAATCACAATCTCGAACAAAAGTTGGGACGGCAGCCCACCATTGAGGAACTGGCTGAAGCCGTAGATATGCCTGTACAGCGCGTACAGTGGATTATGAAAGTCTCCTGGCGTCCATTATCCTTGGAGACTCCTGTCGGCGATGAGGAAGATTCCGAACTGGGCCACTTTATCGAAGATGAAGTCAGCCTGACCCCCATGCAGAGCGCTTATCAGTCTATGCTCAAAGATAAATTGGAAGAGATCTTATCCACACTTTCGCCACGTGAAGCGCGGGTGCTACGGTTGCGTTTTGGCCTGGATGACGGCACATCTTACACGCTGGAAGAAGTAGGCCGCAAATTCGGCCTGACGCGCGAGCGCATCCGCCAGATAGAAGGGCGCGCGTTGCGTCAGTTGCGGCACCCAAAGCGAGCCAGGCAACTGAAAGATTATCTATAATCACACTCACACACGCCGCTACAAAAGCGGCGATTTAATTTCAAGAGAGAAGCATGATGGTCAAGAATTCATCTCGAATCATGGCAATCTTGCAAGCCATTTTTGTAACTATTCTATGGGCCAGCTCGTGGGTTCTGATCAAGGTTGGTTTGCGAAATGACATGCCGGCGATCACATTCGCCGGGCTACGCTATGGACTGGCATGGCTCTGTCTACTGCCTTTTGTCTTGTTTAAAAGGGAACAACGCCTGGCGCTAATGCAGCTTCCTCGTAGTGCCTGGGTTCGTTTGGGGATACTTGGTCTCGTATTCTACACACTCACACAGGGGGCCCAGTTCCTCAGTCTGGCCTACCTGCCGGCGGCTATGGCCAGTCTCCTGCTCAATCTTACGCCGATGGTGGTTGGCATCGCGGGAATATTCCTGCTTAACGAGCGTCCAATACCTTCACAGTGGTTTGGTATCGGACTGGCAACTTTGGGGGTTGGATTTTATTTTTTACCCATCTCTTTGCCACAGGCACAAGTTATCGGTGTGATTATCGCCATTGTGGGTGTTCTAGCTAATGCTGGCTCCTCCCTGCTTGGAAGAGAAATCAATCGCCAACGCCTGCTATCGCCCTTGTTGATCACTTTCCTCAGCATGGGGATTGGTTCCGGTTTATTGTTGATTATTGGTTCGATCGCGCAAGGCTTCGGTTCCATGACCTGGCAGGACTGGGGGATCGTTGCCTGGCTGGCATTGGTCAATACCGCCTTTGCGTTCACACTGTGGAACCACACATTGCGTACATTGACTGCGGTCGAATCGAGTGTGATCAACAGCCTGATGATGCCGCAGATCGCCATCCTGGCATACCTATTCTTAGGCGAAACTCTGAGCACCAAGGAAATCTGGGGGCTCGTTTTAGTAGGCATCGGCGTATTGATCGTGCAATTGAAACGTCAGAATCAAGTACAATCTAGGAAGCATGTCTGAGACGAATTCCAAACTCCCAGAGCAATTTAATTTTTCACAATCCTCCCTGCAGGATTATGCTGATTGTCCGCGCCGCTTTCAACTGCGCTATCTGGACAAACTAATCTACCCAGCCGAAGAGACCGAGCCCGCGTTGGAGAATGAAAAGCATTTGCAGGAAGGTCAACAATTTCACCGCCTGGCACAGCAGTATCTGCTCGGCATCCCCACCGACAAACTGGCACCGTTGGCAAATACACCTAATTTGCAGCGTTGGTGGGAGAATTTTGTTAACGCCGAAAACCTGACAGGTCTTAAAGACCTGTCAGGTCTCTATCCCGAAGTAACACTCTCCGCGCCGCTGGGTGAATCCCGGCTGGTCGCCAAATATGATCTGATCGCGTTCACAGAAGACGAAAAGGTCATCATCTATGATTGGAAAACCTACCGCAAGCGTCCGCGCAACGAGTGGTTGACTGCTCGTTGGCAAACGCGCGTTTACCGAGCCCTGCTGGTAGCAGCTGGTGGCCAGTTAAGTGGAGACAAGCCCATCGTCCCAGAGCGATGCGAGATGGTGTACTGGTTCTCCAATTATCCGGACAACCCGGCCCGTTTCCCATACAACGAGTCATTATACAAACGAGATTGGGATGCGCTGGTCAAGCTGGCGGAGGAAATCCAGTCCGCTTCTTCCTACCCAAAAACGGATGACCGTCAAAAGTGCGCGTATTGTCCCTATCGCTCATATTGTGACCGTGGGATCCAGGCTGGCGACCCGGAATTGCTCGAAGCAGAAATGGAAGCCGAGTCGTTGTTCGATGTAGATTTCGAACAAATCGGGGAAATCGAGTTCTAAACTTAAGGGACAAAATAAAACCCGAGATGATTGGCAACCGGCCGTTCGCGTCCGGGCACATATTGATCAATAGGGGAATTCATAATGTGTGGCCCGCTACCCTCATCGATGACCATCGTGGTCGAACCGCCGCCATCCAGACTCATAGCGAAGTGCGCGCCATGCACGATCAGGATGTCCGCTAGTTCGTCATAGGTCGCGCCTGCGCTGTAGAAGGGCTGACGGCCATCGACGACGACCAGATACAACCAACGTCCGTTTTTGTTAAAGCCCAACGCAGTACGAGGATGGCGTTCGATATCATCGAGGCCTGTTTCTTTGTCGCCACCCTCCACCAGATAACGGTCACCGGCTATGGCAAAGAAAGGCCGACCGGGCCTTCGAAAGGTCAGACCGCCGCTGCGCGTGACATACAGAACCGGCTCCACGCCAGTCCCTTCGGAATAAATCTTGCCTCTGGAAGCAGCAAATCCGTTCGGTGTGACTGGATCGCCTTCTTTGGGATAATAATCCAGCGGACCATACGACCACCAGGGATAAAAGCCATCACCATTGACGGCGATCTGCATCCCGAATTCCTCCAGGAATTGTGAAGTGGTACGCGCATTAAGTGGCGGCCCATCCTTGTTATCGGGTGGTGTAACCAGCATCCGAAATCCTTTGGCTTTTGTGTCAATGGTAAGCACGTGCGCGATCACCAGTCGCGGAAGGTAATAAACGCGCCGATTGTAGGTGACCGCACCATCGAACAAGGTGCGCTTAGTTGGCACGGGAGCCGGGCGGCCATGGTCGTAAATGATATAAACGGTCACACATAACGCAATAATCGCAAAGGCGCTGAGGGCAATCCAAAGATTGCGTTTTCTGTTAAATAGTTTCATAAGCGATCTTCTCTCGGCCGTCATTCTACTAAAGACAGATTAAAATTATCTAATCCAAGAAGATTGGCTAAGAAAATGGGATACTCTTTATAAAGATAGAATTTGCGGAAATCCCCAAACAAAAAGGCGACCCGCAGGCCGCCCAATATTACACTACGATTTCATCTTCCGCTCGCCGCATGGTCTGGAAGGATTGAATGGCGACTTCCAGCATGGAAAGGTCCGGCTCGCGCGTGGTCAGGGACTGCATCGCCAGATTTGGCTTGATGATCCACTGAACGAATTTCGAGTCCAGATGGTTGGCCGTCCAACGGATATATTCCACGGCGATGCCTGCCAATACCGGGATTAACAACACCCGGCTTACCAGCCGCCAGAAAATGGGCAGCGGACCAAGCGCAGTAAATACCAGAATAGAAACCAGCACAAGTGTCAACATAAAGGCTGTTCCACAGCGGGGATGTTCGAGCGGAAAATTCGCCACTGATTCGGGAGTCAACTCAGCGCCAGCTTCATAGGCATTGATGGTCTTATGTTCCGCGCCGTGATAAGCGAACAGGCGTTTGATATCCGGCATAAAGCCAATTCCCCAGATGTACCCTATTAACAGTAGCAAACGCACGACACCTTCAAGCAAGTTGCCAATCCAGACATGTGCACCACCCCCTGCTGAAACATCCGGCATCATCAATCGCTCGACCCAACCGCCAAGCGCAGCCGGGAGCAGGAAAAACAAACCCACGCCAATCGTAAGGGATACAGCGATGGTCAAGACTAAGGGCCAGCCTTCCAATTTTTCGTCCTCACCGGTTTGAATATTGGCGGATATTGTCAGCGCACGCATACCCAGTCCGAGCGCATCCCAAAGCATGATGATGCCACGCAGGAACGGGATCTTCGTGATGCGCGAGCGATAGACATTGGCCAGTTTCTCTTCATGCACCACAATCTCCCCTTCGGGATCGCGCATGGCAATTGCCAGAGCTTTTTGTCCGCGCATGAGCACGCCTTCGATGACTGCTTGCCCGCCGTAAGTGATAATTCTGTCTTCCATACCAATCAATCCTCGTAGGGGCAGGGTTTCCCTGCCTCTACAAATAATATTATTTCAAATTGTAAAAGAAATGGACAATCGCATCTATGGTCTTGTACCAGGTTGGCAGATGCAGACGTTCATTCGGCGCGTGGACGTTGTCTTCCGGCAAGCCGGAGCCAAACAGAATTGACTCAGCCCCGACAGTGTTTTGCAAAAAGGCTACTACTGGGATCGATCCGCCTTCGCGCCTGAACAATGGTCGCTGGCCCCAGACTGCTTCCATAGCCTGCGCCATGGACTTGATGGCAGGCAATTCCCGGTCGGTGATCGCCGTGGGGGCGGCATTCAACAGTTTGATTTCCCACCGGATCGTCTTGGGGGCATTGGCTTCCATATAAGCCATCAACTGCTTATGGACCTCATGCGCATCCTGGTCAGGGACCAGTCGGCACGACAGCTTCGCCATCGCTTTGGCAGGTAATACCGTTTTAGACCCCTCGCCCGTATATCCCGAGAGGAAACCATTGACCTCCAATGTCGGTCGTGCGCCAACACGCTCTACCGGAAGATAATCCGGTTCGCCCCACAGTTCGGGCACACCGGTTTGTTCTCTGTAGAAAGTTTCGTTCTGCGGTAGTCTTTTCATGTCTGCGTGTTCTTCAGCGCTGACAGGCCGCACCGAGTCGTAGAAACCTGGCAGGGTGATACTGCCGTTCTTATCGTGCATACCGGCCACCAACTCGATCAAAGCCTGAGCCGGGTTATGGACTGTCCCGCCGTAAAGACCGGAATGCAGGTCGTGATCGGGTCCCCAAACAAAAACGTCGAAATACGCCAGTCCCCGCAAACCATATGTGATAGTCGGTTTGTCAGCAGCAATCATGCCGGCATCCGGGTTGAGGCAGAAGTCAGCTGCAAACAAGTCCTTATGTTTCGGCAGGAAGGCTTCCATGCTGATTGACCCCATTTCTTCCTCGCCTTCGAGCAGCCATTTGATGTTGACAGGCAAGCCCGAAGTCTGCGTGACCGCTTCGACCGCCGCGATTGAGGCGATCACCTGCCCTTTCATATCGGACGTCCCACGGCCATACAGTAAGTCACCCTTCTGAACCGCATCGTAAGGGTCGGTATTCCACAAGTCAACCGGATCCACCGGCTGAACGTCATAATGACCGTAAATCAGCACGGTTGGGGCATCCTCGCCAGCTCCCATCCACTCACCAAACACCACCGGATGCTTGTCCGTAGGCAGTATCTGAACGTTACCCATCCCCAATTTCGTCAGCCGTGCAACCAGCCACTCCGCCGCCCGCATGATGTCATCTTTATGTTCATCCTGCATCGACACCGACGGGATAGCAACAATTTCTTTCAAATCAGTGAGAAATCGCTCACGATTTTCCCCCGCATACTCAAGCGCTGCCTGGCGCATATCGCTCATTAAATTCTCCTAGGATTTAAGTGTTCCGTACAGATACCAGTATACCTCACGGGGAAAACCAGACTGCAATTCGGCTTCCCAGATGAAGTCACCGGAAATTAGATTTACACGTAATAGACTGTCCAACTGAGACAATTCTTTCTGTTCAACTGATGGGTCTGACAATTCGTCCAAAAGCAAATGCATCATCACACGATAGCGGACTTCGTATGGATACGCTTCTGCGTACCCCTCAGGGTTTTGACGATAATCCGATAAGTAGTTACCCCACAAGCGCATCCGTGCCTGGACCCCACGACTTGCTTTCGTTTCCCAGGCCACTCGCCAATTCGAGCGGATCTCGTCAAGCTGTGCCATCAGCGATTCAATGCGTTCACCGCGCGCTTCCAAACGGGCTTTGGCTAACAACAAACCGCCAACGGTCAAACGCGGCAAATCATAACAACGCGCGGTGATTGGCCAGTACAGTTCATCCGAGAGCAGATAATCCTCTAGTTCGGGAATGCCCGCTTCTAAATATGCTTTATCTTTTTCTTCTGAAGTCATTTTCTAATCCGTAATTTCGTTGCCCAACACTTTCAAACTTCAATCAATATTTGAAACAACCACATTTAAGGTTCTGTTGTTACTTCGGGCGTGGATTCCAATGCACGGCGCGTCACCAGGTACCAGTCTGTAACCAGAGATAAGCGGTCGCTGATATCATACAGCGGAGGCACCTGCACGCCCAGCACCTGCGCATCCACGCCAAAGGAGTAGACCGGGTAATACAGCGGCAAGGCCGGCAGTTCCTTGGCAAACATCACCTGGAAGTTGCGATATAAGCGCGTACGTACATCAAAATCCGTGTTCACGCGCGCCTGCTCCAGATACTCGCTGGCAGTGCGGTTGTCCCATTGAGTGTAGTTCTGTCCGCCGGTGGCTTCTGCCTGATGCCAGAAGGGATACGGGTCCGGGTCCGGGGTGCGGGCCAGATTCAAATCAACGAGGGCAGCCTGATAGGCGCGTGGCCCGAGATAGTCAAAGACCATACGGTCATAAGGCACGGGTTGCAAGTTGACTTGCACACCAATCTGCGCCCAACTGGTCTGTATTGTCTGCGCCAGTTGTGTGTGCAATTCGTCATCGGGATGCAGCATCGTGAAAGCCAACGACTGGCCTTCCTTGGCACGCACCGTACCACCATCCGCTGTGATGACGTAGCCATCGCCCTTCAACAACGAAATCGCCTGCTCCGGGTCAAAATCGATCTTTTCAACACCATCATAATAAGCCCACGAATTGGGGAAGATCGGGCCGTGCGCAATGACAGCCTGGCCGCCTAATAGGTTCGAGATGATACGCTGACGATCCAAGCCAAGCAGCAACGCGCGACGTACGTTAGGCTCACCCAGGAACGGCACTTCCGGGTTGTTCAGGTTAAGCAATACCATGCTAACCTGTGGCATACGGCTGGTATAAATATTTAAATTTGGGTTCTCAAGCGCTTCCTGGAGCACATCTTTTGTGATGCGGCTGATGCCCAGCACCTCGCCCTGTTCGTAAGCATCCAGCGCAGCCGCGGAGGATGGGAAGTAGCGGAATACTACCTGAGGAATAAAAGGTACTTTGCCGTAATAATCATCGAAAGAAGTCAGCACCACACCGGTAATCTGGCCCTGGTCCAGGATCAGATGATCAAACTTATAAGGGCCGCTGCCAACCGGATTGATATTGAACTCTGCCGTGACCAACCCTTCCGGCGAAACACCCTCCAATATATGCTTCGGGAGCACGCCAAAGGTCAGGTAATCTAGGAATGGTGCGAAAGGTTCCGGGATAGTGAATTTGAGATTGTTTTCATTCAATCTCGTAACCTCGACGTTCCGCCACAAATCCTTGATGTCCTGTGGAAACAGCGAGCCATCGCTTTTGAGCAACTCGATGGTGAAGATGACATCGTCACTGGTGACCGGCGTTCCATCATGCCAGAGCGCATTTTGCCTGAGCGTGAAGTTATAGATCGTGCCTTCTTCGTTGACACCCCAGGATTCAGCCAGGTCCGTTTGCGGCAAACCGCGCTCATCGAAACGGATCAAGCTGCTGAAAATGAGACGGTTCACATCCCGGTCGGCCGGATTGTTCCAGTCCAAAAGCGGGTTCAAGCGTCCCAGTGAGCCTACCAAACCCTCGGAATACACCCCCCCTGTCGTGGGTTGTGGTAATACCTGTACCGGTCCTACCGGTTGCTGGGTATATAACAAGACTCCCACAACAATCAGGGTCAGGATGACAACCAGTATTTGCCAGCGCAAACGTTTCATAGACAAAAAAAGAAAGGCCTTACCCGGTCACGGCATTGGGAGCCGTAGCCGGGAGTGGCCTTTCCAAAGGGAAAAACACACTATCTGACCAATACGGTCGCAATTGCCAGCACGAAAAAGATCACGCTGAGCACAATGGTTACCCAAAACAGCGTGCGCTCGATCCCACGGCGGGCTG
>JASFRG010000122.1:0-15290 GCA_050115035.1 Anaerolineales bacterium
GTACATCGAGAAACAATCGCAGATAGCTCCAGAAGATGAAGAGCAGGATTTTAGTGTGGAGGAGCTTTAGTCGAATTTCATTCGACATTCAAAGCTATCGACTTTGAGTCGATAGTAGTTTACTTATCATTTATCATCATAAATGAACGAACATTAAGAAAGGCGATATATCACCATGCTAGAAGTCAAAAACCTCTCCAAAACGTATGATGGTGAAGTACAGGCCCTCAAAAATGTCAGTTTTAATGTGGAACAAGGTGAATTCCTGGCCGTGATTGGCTTGAGCGGTTCCGGGAAATCCACCATGTTGCGTTGCATCAACCGCCTGATCGAACCCACGGGAGGGCAGATCATATTGGATGGACAGGATGTCACCGCCGCCAGCCAGGATGAGATGCGCCGCATCCGCCGTAAGATCGGCATGGTTTTCCAGCATTTCAACCTGGTCTCCCGCTCCAGAGTCATCACGAATGTGTTAGCCGGTAGACTTGGATATGTCAACCCCTTCTTGAGTGCAATCAACCGCTTCCCGAAAAGCGATGTCGAAATGGCGCTTGCCCAGCTTGATAGGGTTGGGATCAAGAATCAGGCATACAAGCGTGCCGATGAACTAAGTGGTGGCCAGCAGCAGCGGGTGGGGATAGCCCGCGCGATGATGCAGCAACCCACTATGATCCTGGCCGATGAACCCGTCGCCAGCCTGGACCCCGTCCTGGCCCACTCCATTATGCAATATCTTGAGAAAATCAATAAAGAAGATGGCGTCACCGTTCTCTGCAGTTTACACTTCCTGGATTTGGTACATCGATACGCTGACCGGGCCATTGCTCTCAATGAGGGCGTGTTGATGTTTGATGGAGATCCCGACAAAATCGACGATGAGAAGTTCCGAGACATCTATGGCAAAGATGCAGAGCGGGTAGGGTAAAGGAGTAATCATGAAAAAGAGTTCATCTCCACTAAAATCACTAACCGTTGGATTGGTAACGCTCCTGGCCCTTATTGTTCTCGCATATGGCTTTTCGGTAACCAAGATCGACTTTGCAGAAACCCGCTCCGAAAGACGTGTGGCTTCGCTCACACGAATTCTCAGGGCTTTGGCACATCCCCAATTATTCGACTACGAGTATCAGGAAGTGGATGTCCAAGTTCCCTTTTATTTAGGATGCCCTGAAGGAGGGGTTACCCCCCCTGAGGTAGACCGTTCAGGAGCATTTATCCTCACCAGTGCGCCCTGTGCCGAACCCGGGGAAACGATTGTAGTGGAAGGCTATAACTTCCAGGCAAATTCATCTGGCCCGATCAATTTCATCGGATTCAGCTCCGAGGCTCCAGAAGGAGTTCCACTTCAAATGGGTAACTTCCAGGCAGATGCGCAGGGAAATTTCCAAGCTGAGGTGACCATCCCCCGCCGCCAAGTACAAGATGAGCCGCAAGCCATCCGCGCCACCGGCAGGGTGCGTGTCGGAGCTCCTTCATTCTCCCGAGAGGCTGAGATCACCTGGGAAAAGATTATCGAAACGGTCTTCATGGCGTTGTTGGCTACTACTTTCGGTACCCTAATAGCCATCCCGATCAGTTTCTTCGCTGCCCGTAACCTGATGTCAGAAGTTAAGACTCCCCTCAGTACGATTTCCCTATCTTTGATCGGCTGGCCTTTGGGTATGTGGTTGGGGATAAAAGCACAGCAACTTCTGGCAAATTTGTTCTCGCCACTTTTCAATTCATTTTTACCCACCTTGGCCGGCACAATTATCCTACCCATTTTAGGTTTTATCTTTGTAAGGTGGTTCCTTTCCATCCAAGATGAAGATACGGAGTCGAAGTTAAGAGACCGGTTGATGAATTTTCTCTATACTTTGATTGCGGCCATCCTGGTGATTGCCTCCCTTATGTTCTTTGGCAAACTTCTTATTCAGATCGGTACGTACCTTACTCCGAATGAAGAGGTTCCGCTGTACTTCCTCCGTAATTTTATCTACCAGGTAGGAGATATCATATTTATGCTGATATCTGTTATCGCCGCTCTGGTTGGTGGCGGGCTGTTTGGCGGGCTATTTGGCAGCTTCGGTCAGATCATCAGCGACAAGATCACCCCAGCGACAGGAAAAGTCATCAACCTGATCATCACTCCCGTCGCTGGCGCCTCGATTGCAGTTCTCATTCTTCAAGGAGTAAATTGGTTTTACCAATTCAACAATCCCGCTATCACGCTCTATTGGCCGGCAGGGATAGGCGCTGCCATCGGTTTGGTGCTGGCAATAGTAGCGGCACCCAAACAATCGCTGCCAATAGGTATTGTCCTTTACGGGATCATCCGCACCATTATGAATGGCACTCGATCGGTCGAAGCGCTTGTCATGGCAATCGTCTTCGTGGCCTGGGTAGGACTGGGTCCATTTGCCGGTTCGCTGGCTCTTGGCTTGCACACCGTGGCCGCCCTTTCCAAGCTCTATTCCGAGCAAGTTGAGAGCATTCTCGAGGGGCCACTGGAAGCCATCCAGGCCACTGGTGCCAATCGCTTGCAGACCATTGTTTTTGCCGTCGTACCGCAAATTATCCCTCCTTATATTTCATTCACCATGTATCGTTGGGATATCAACGTGCGTATGTCCACCATCATCGGTTTTGTCGGCGGCGGTGGTATCGGGTTTGTCCTCCAGCAGAACATCAATTTGCTTAACTACCGGGCAGCCAGTGTCAACATGCTTGCGATTGCCATCGTTGTCGCTTCGATGGACTATATCAGTTCTGCCATCCGCGAGCGTTTCGTTTAGACTTTGATCCCCCTTTGATGGAGAGTGCGGACGTTTGTCTGCACTCTTTGTTTTAAGGTAGAATTCTCGCTTACGTTTTTCGCGCAAGTATTTAGACGATAGACATAGTTTTCGAATACAATCGTCTTGACTCAAATTTGGAAAACCATACAAGGAACGATATGTGGAAAATATTCCTTAAGTGGATCTGGCGCCTCATACGGACCCTATTCCTGCTCGGCCTGCTGGTCTTTTTCCTGCCCCGTGTCATTACTTCGGTCTACGCTGCCTTCAAAGTGTTTTCCGCAGAAGATGTGCCTGCTGACCAGATAGCCATTGTCTTTGGCGCCGGTTTGCGCCGTGACGGTGGGCCAACTGCCGTGCTGCGCGACCGTGTCGAAACAGCCGCTCAACTTTACTTCGATGGTAAAGTCGAGAAACTGCTCATGAGCGGCGATAATCGCGTGGCGGATTACAACGAACCGGAGGCCATGCGTCAGCACGCGCTCAGCCTGGGAGTCCCGGATGAAGCGCTCGTGCTCGATTACGCCGGTCGCCGTACCTATGACACCTGTTATCGCGCCCGTCATATCTTCGGCGTCCAGTCCGCGATTCTAGTCACGCAGAAATTCCATTTGTCGCGCGCCCTGTTCACCTGCAACGCTCTGGGTGTCAAGGCCGTGGGCGTTGAAGCTAACAATTATTACTATCTCAAGCGCTCGCGCCTGTACTGGAACATCCGCGAGCAATTTGCGACCGTGGGCGCTTTTTGGGATGTATACTTCAAGAGGCCGTTCCCCGTGCTGGGCGAGCCGGAACCGATCTTTCCAGTGACTTAACCGCAAAGATTGCTGAAACGCGAAGAAAAAATTAAACTTTTGCGCTCTTCGTGCGCTTAGCGGTTCCAAAGGAGATACTATGACCCGTGACGAAGCCCTTGCCATTGTGCAAGAATATGTCAAGAACGAAAACCTGATCAAACACATGTTTTGCGTGGAGGCTGCCATGCGTTTCTATGCCGAAAAGTTCGGTGAAGATGTGGAAGCCTGGGGTCTGCTCGGCCTGCTGCACGACTTCGATTGGGAGATCCATCCCACCCTGGAAGAACACCCAGTAAAAGGCGCTCCCATCCTGCGCGAACGTGGCGTGGACGAGAACATCATTCAGGATATTTTGAGCCACGGTGTGGGCACTGGTGTCCCACGCGACACCCTGCGTCGTAAAGCACTGATGGCTTGCGACGAAATCACTGGCTTGGTGACCGCCGTTGCGCTGGTGCGTCCCTCTCGTTCGCTATTGGACCTAAAAGTCAAGTCAGTCAAGAAGAAGTGGAAAGATAAATCCTTCGCTGCTGGCGCTAATCGTGATGAAATCGAAGAATCTGTGGCAGAGTTTGGTGTGGAACTATGGGAACATGTGGATAACGTCATTCAGGCCATGCGGGGGATCGCTCCGGAGTTGGGACTGGTAGGAAATGTAGAAGGGTAGCCTTTTTCCTGTTTATTCGTCAAAAAAGACTGGCCAACTTCTCTTAGCCAGTCTTTTTGATTGGTTACATGTCCTCAATCCGTCGCCGCGGTGACAGCAGGCTGCGGAATTTCCTCAGGCTGCGGGCGTGCCGCAAAGCGGAATCCGGCGAACATCAGGATGGCCGAGAGCAACTCACCCAGGTACAGGAATTGGCCGTAGCCCAGGCGCGTCAGCGTGCTGGCCGACCCGATCAGGAGCGCGCCCGCGGCGATGAGCACATTGCCGATGACCCGGTTGGGCAATACGCGTTTACGCCAGAACAGGTACGCTGACCAGATCGCGCCACCGACCAATGTCAGCAGGCCGTAGATATTGAAGAACGGGGTCGTCAAGCGCACCGGTGTACCTAACGGGAGCAGGCCGCGCACGGCACTGACTTCCTCGCCGCGATAGGTTGTGGTGATCGTCTGGGCGCCGGCTGGGGCAGCCTCACCGGGCTCGAGCACCTTAGTTCCATATTGTTCGCTGATCAGCTTGTCGGTGGTGAAGACGCCCGTATCCAGGTTGGGCATGACACGCAGCATCAGGTAGCCGGCGCACAGACTGCCCAGGACAAGGATAACGGTCACGACCTTGACCCAGCGCTTGCGCACCAGCAGCGCCAGCGTGCCATGACCGATCCAGGCCGCGTTCAAGGCGGCCCCAAACAGGTACTAGACAAAGAACACCCAGCGGTTCCAGGATAGTGCCAGGTAGGCTTCGGCGAAACTGCCTGCGCCGAACATCGCCAGACCGATGCCCCAAAACAGGAAATGCGGCGCGCGCCGAACATAATAGCGCTGTAAAACGAAAAGCGTAAAGTACAGCATGATAGCTGTAGACAGAAATGGAAGAAAATGGTTAATAGTCATAATTTAAACCTCTAAACATAACTCTAAAATTGGATGAGCCCTAGCAATACACCTGCGGCAAACAAAATGAGAACCACAGTCAGGATTCCCATAAAGCCTAACGCGGCGGGAATAATCTTCTCGAAGAGAACTGAATTCTCCGACATATGGGATTTACTATTTGCAGGTGCACGCTTGGGGACATTTTCTGCGCTCATAAGACCTCCGGGACTGAATTTGGATAACATTTGTATTATTGGTAGTGGTCTAGAATGAAGTGATGGCAGCCGGCAAAATGGCTACTTATCACTTCGACTTACCCACCACCGTATTATTTTCTGTTTTCCCGGATGGGTCAATATAGGTTTAGGTAGAAATTAATTAATGTTTGGAAAAAATATTGGTATCATCCCCCATTTTCCATTGCGCAGCAACTTCCCTTAAAACAGACTTCCGAGATTTGTCAAATCTCGGAAGTCTCAGTTTCACATCATTTATTACTCGTCTTTTTCCTGCTGGTAGTTTTCTTACTCGCAGCCGATTTCGTTTTCGATTTTGTTTTCCTTGTAGTTGGTTTCTTCTTCGCAGGTGGCTTCTTCCCCTTTGGGGACGCCTTTGTCGTTGCTGCCTTCTTTCTCGTCGGGGCTTTTTTCGCCGGCTTCTTCTCACCCAGGGCCACGAAGTTCTCCACTTCCCAGCCCGTAACAACCGCGGTGACCATATCTCCGGCTTTTACATCCACCACACTATCCCCGCGCACCGCCGCGCGTTTGCGCACCGGGGCGGCATCCAGCCGCGTGGACTTGGGCGCCAACTCGAGCAGGTGTACTGTGGCGACATGGTTGGGTTTGCCCGTTGCCAGTCCAGCCAGCGTGACGCCTTTCGACAGGTTCCACAGGATGACGCCACGGCCATAACGTCCCTGCGTGGGAATATCTTTGACCGGCACGCGCTTGGCTTTGCCATCCGAGGCCATCACGAAGATTTCACCCTTATCCGGCACCACTTCCGCGCCAACCACCTCGTCCCCCACCCCCAGCTTGACGCCGTTCACGCCCGCGGCCACCAGTCCCATCGGGCGGACATCATCCTCTTTGAAGCGGATACCGTATCCACTGGCTACGGCCAGCAGGATCTGTTTGCTTCCGTCGGTTAAAAGCACCCAGCGCAGCGAATCGCCATCATTGGCCTTTGCCAGCGTGAAAGGCTGGGCAGCCGGCCCGGGCAGTTCGCTGGCCAGCGACTTCTTGACCATCCCTCCGCGCGATACGGTGAACACATACGTCTCTTCCGGCAGCATCGATCTCTGCGATGGCAGTGTAAAGACCGCCGCCAACTTGTCACTCTCGCGCAGGGGCGAAATCTTGTGCCAGGCTGTACCCTCGCCCAGTTTATCCGCCTGGGGGAGGGTATGCACGGCGACTGCCGCTGTTTTCCCGCTTTCGGAAACAAAGTATAGCGTATCTGTCGTAGAGGCTTTTACCAGCCAGCGTGGGGCTTCATACCCGCTGGGACGTGGAGACTTGCTGCCATCGCCCGTGTGTGATACCAGCCCGTCGGCGGTCACCCCGATCCACACATCCTGTTCGGGCAGCAGGTCGCTGGCGGTCAATGGTTTGGCGGACTTGCCCTTTCTCACGCTGACAATCTGTGTGCGGCGGCGATCGCCGTAATCTGCTTTGACCTCGATCAACTCGCCAGCGACCACTCCACGCATCTTCTTGGGAGATTTGAGCAGGCTTTCCAGCGTTTTGATATCCAGCTTGACTTCTTTGTATTCAGTTTCGATCTTCTTGCGTTCCATTGCGGCCAGTCTGCGCAACTGCATTTCCAGGATGGCATTGGCCTGGATCTCCGTCAGCTTGTATTTACGCATCAGTCGCGAGCGAGCAGTCTGGACGTCCGGCGCGTTGCGGATCAGTTTGATGACCTCGTCCAGGTTCTTGAGCGCCACCAGGTATCCTTCCAGGATGTGTGCGCGCTGCTGGGCTTTGTCCAGGTCATATTCCGCGCGGCGCTTGATGACTTCCAGGCGGTGCTCGATGTAGACGCGCAGAGCCTGTTTGAGCGAAAGCATGCGCGGTTCGCCATCCACCAGCGCCAGCATGATGATGCTGAACGTGGATTGCATGGGGGTACGCTTGTAAAGTTGCTCCAGCACCTTCTCCGGCTCGACATTTTTGGTCAGTTCGATGACGATGCGCATGCCCTGACGGTCGGATTCGTCGCGCAGATCGGTTATGCCCTCAATGACGTCATCTCGCACCAGCGTGGCAATGCGCTCGATCAGATTCGACTTATTGACCATGTACGGCAGCTCGGTGATGATCAACCGCGAGCGGCCGCGATCCATCTCTTCAACGTGCACTCTGGCCTGGATTTTCACGCGTCCACGTCCGGACCCGTAGGCTGCCTCCAGCACGTCCTCGCCCTTCTGCTGGACGATGACTCCGCCTGTCGGGAAATCCGGCCCCTGCACGAATTCCATCAACTGCCCGACGGAGATATCATCCAGCTTATCCCAACGCTCCAGCATGTAGACCAGCGCGTCCACCACCTCACCCAGATTGTGCGGCGGGACGGAAGTGGACATCCCCACAGCGATGCCTGTCGCGCCGTTGACCAGTAAATTGGGGATGGAAGCGGGCAGCACGCTGGGCTCGGTCAGTGTGTCGTCGAAGTTGGGCGCAAAATCGACTGTGTTTTTGCCGATGTCGGTCAGGATATCAAGCGCAGGCGGGGCCAGACGCGCTTCCGTGTAGCGCATAGCCGCCGGGGGGTCGCCGTCAATCGAACCAAAGTTGCCCTGTCCGTCCACCAGCATTGTGCGGACGGAGAAATCCTGTGCCATACGCGCCATGGCATCATAAACAGCAGAGTCGCCGTGTGGATGGTATTTCCCCAGCACCTCGCCGACGATACGCGCGGATTTCTTATACGCCGAATCCGCCCGTAGGCCCATGTCATACATCGCATACAAAATCCGCCGTTGTACGGGCTTCAGTCCATCGCGGGCGTCTGGCAACGCGCGTGACACGATAACGGACATGGCATAGTCAAGGTATGCCTGCTGCATCTCCTGATCGATATCTATTTTCTTTACCAGGCCAAGTTCCATGTTCTCTCCACTCTTTCAAAACACAAAGGACACCCCGGCCCGACCAGCAGCGCCAGGGTGGGCGAAGGTCTCACAGGGTTTGTAACCTTTGTATCCGGGATGTTAAAGTTTGAATTAATGTTCTATATGCGCACCTATCTTAAGATAGAAGGGGGAAAGCGTCAAGGTGAGAAATCAAAAATTGATATTTGCGCTTGAAATCCCAACTCGTTAAAAAAACAAAGGGCGGTCTCCGTGACCGTCCTTCCAAATCTTACGCTTTCTTACACTCTCATCTTACCATCTCTTTTTAAAGTATTGTTAGGATGAGTCTTTAGGATTCAGTCTGTTGCGGCGCTGGCGACTTCTTCCGGCCCAAAGGCCACTTCTTCTTTGCCGGTCAGCTTTTCTTCCATTTTGGCGACGATCAGGCGTAATTGCCCCGGGTGCGCGACAAAATTCATATTATCAGTTGGGACAGTCAATACGGGACAAAACGTGAAGCGCTCGATCCAGTTTTCATACAACAAGTTCAGGCTGTTCAAATAATCTGCTGAAATAGAGCGCTCATAATCCCTGCCCCGTTTTGTAATGCGTGCTTCCAGCGTGGGCACAGAGGCACGCAGGTAAATGACCAAGTCTGGTGCCGGCAAAAAGCCCATCACCGTTTCGTACAATTCTTTATAAGTCTGGTAGTCGCGCTCGAGAATGTGACCCTGTAAATACAAGTTCTGTGCGAAAATTTCAGCGTCCTCGTACACGCTGCGGTCTTGAATGACTGAAGTCGGATGCCGGGCAATTTGATGGTGGGCCCGTAAGCGATGGGTCAAAAAAAATATCTGAGAATGAAATGACCAGGTTGCCATGTCTTCATAGAAATCGGCCAAGTACGGGTTCTCTGTGACCGGTTCATAGAACGGATCCCAACCCAGTTGGTTGCACAATCCCTCAACGAGAGTCGACTTTCCCACACCAATATTCCCTGCGACTGCCACGAATTTCTTCAGCATAACCCTCCAGATTTACAAAAAGGGCGGGGTATTCCCGCCCTTTTCATTTGTTATCGAACAACTTAATTCGGGATTTCTCCGGCCAGTTCCTGGTCAATCACTTGTTTGAAGACATCAAACGGCTGCGCACCGACTACAGCGATCCCGTTGATAAAAAAGGTTGGGGTAGAACGCACACCCAGGTTCAGGGAGAAGTCCATATCTTCCTGGATATAGTCGTCGAACTTGCCGCTGTCGAGGCAGGCTTCGAAGGCATCCTCGTCTAACTCCAAATCAGCGGCATATTGTATATATGCGTTCCGGTTTAAACCGTATTCGTCGCTAAAGAGTTTGTCGTGATAGGGCCAGAAAGCGCCCTGATCTTCCGCACACAGTGCGGCTTTGGCTGCCGGCATCGCCTCGGGGTGAATAGAAGTGAGAGGAAAGTTACGATGTACGAAACGGATCTGTCCCGGGTAAGCTGCTAATAATTGATCGAAAACCTGGTCACGCCAGCGTTTGCAGTATGGTCACTGGAAATCGCTGAATTCGACCAGCACGATCTCGGCATCCTCCGGACCCAGACTCGGGTATCCTTCTGTAGGGATATCGTAGCGGGTAAATTGTGGATTGGCGGCAGGGTCAGGCACTTGTGCCTGTGACTGGGAAGGCGCGTCAGTTACTTGTAAAGCAGTTGGCGTACGTCCCCAGGCCAGGTACCCAACCAGGATACCGACCGAAAAAGCAAACACAACCATAATCGCGTAGAAGTGGCTGCGCTTGAACACAACTGTATCGTCAGCGCGCTTTTCAGGGCTTTCGATAGGTTGTTCTGAAGGCATAGACATATTTTCCATGCGGCGGATTATATCACGAGGAACTCTGTCCGATTTTCTGGAACCTTTTTGCAATGTAGTCCGTATATCCTAATGCCACAACAAATACAGACCGTGGCATAGACTGGAGGTTGATATGACGACTGTACAAAAACGTAAAATTCCCTGGTATCTTTGGCCATTTTGGGCCCTGTGGAAACTTATCAGTGGGATTGTGGAATTTACTGGACGCATCGTAGCCGTGGTCCTTGGGCTGGTGCTCATGATCGTGGGAGTAGTGATCAGCCTGACGATTGTTGGCGCAATCCTCGGAATCCCCCTGGCAATTCTGGGCTTATTGCTCACGCTGCGTGGACTATTCTAAAAAAAGAGAGCCAGGTTCTGTCTGACACCTGGCTCTCTTTTAAAAGGTTTCACTTAATCGGTACCTACAGAATTGACCGGAGTTCGGCTCTGGAGTCGCCTGAAAAACGGTTGCAGGTGTCGGGTCCGGAGCGAAGCGAAGAACTTCCGGATGCGGGGGATGCGCAGGATCAACAGGATCAGCACAACCAGTCCGTAAATCAGCGGTCTGACAATGTCGCCCTGTAATTGAAAGATATCGCCCTTTTTCGAGATTGCGAAATGCAAAACGGCCAGTGGGGCAATCAGATAAACGGTCTGGTGCAACCTTTTCCAATTTTTCTTCAGGCGGATTTTCCAACTGTCGAAAGAAGTCACGGCCAGTGGGATCAACATCAAGAAGGTGATGACACCAAAGATGATGTAAGGCTTCTCGATGATATTCTGGAAGATCAAACTCCAGGCCAGTCCGTAATCCAGGTCCAGGAAGATCAGCACGTGAATGGTCGCGTACATGAAGGCATACAATCCCAGCGCACGACGACGTTTGAGCAATTCTCTCCAGCCGAAAAGCGTATTGAGCGGGGTGCACATCAGGGATAGGACCAGCAATGTGATTGCGGCACGGCCGGTGCGCTGCTCGAGATCCTGAATGGGGTTGACCGAAAGGTTACCCATAAAGTAATCAAATATCAGGTGCGCTAATACACCCCACGCGTAGACATGCATGATGATTTGCAAAGGTGTGTAAATGCGTATTTTCTTCATGATTTTTTCCATTTTGTCGCCTCTCTCCTCAATGAGAATGGTTTAGTAGTATTTTGCCAGGTCCATGCCTTCGTAAAGATAGGCAACCTGGTCAGCATAGCCGTTGAACATGAGCGTTTCCCGGCGTCCTAACTCGCCGATCCGCCGCTCGGAAGCTTGCGACCAGCGCGGGTGTGACACATTCGGGTTGACGTTCGAGTAGAAGCCATATTCGTTGGGCGCTGCGTTGTTCCACAGCGTTTCCGGCTGATAATCCACCAGCTCGATCTTGACGATGGACTTGATGGATTTGAAGCCGTACTTCCAGGGCACAACCAGGCGGATCGGTGCGCCGTTCTGGTTGGGCATTGGTTCCCCATACAGCCCCGTGGCGAGGAGAGCCAGATCGTTCATGGCCTCATCCAGCCGCAAACCTTCCTGATAGGGCCAGGTATAGAATGGGCTTTTCAGGCCGGGCATTTCGTCTTTGTTTGCTTCAGATTCAAAACGCACGTACTTGGCATCTGAAGTCGGCTCTACTTCCTTGAGCAGGCTGGCCAGCGGGAAGCCGTTCCATGGGATGACCATGCTCCAGGCTTCCACACAGCGCAGGCGGTAAATGCGTTCTTCCTGCGGGAACATCTTGAGCAAATCTTCGATGCCAAAGGTCTTGGGATTGTTTACCAATCCATAAACTTCCACTGTCCAGGGCTCGGTTGTGAAATCCTCTGCTAACCGAGCAACAGCCTGCTTGTCGGTGCTGAACTCGTAGAAGTTGTTGTAATTGGTGATCTCGTCGAATGCGTTGGCGGGATCCCCCAACTCATCCTCTTTAGCGCCAGATGATGGCGCTGGTTCAGTCGTATCAACTCCTGGTGAAGCGACTTGCTCACTGACCTTGGGGGCGCACGCAGCCAGTAACGCTGTACCGGTTACGATACCCGCTGCCCTGAGAAAGTCACGGCGGGATAGATATTGTGATTTGGGTGTGATCTCCGAAGAGAGCACGGGAACGGATTTGAATTTGTCTGTCATGGTTTCACCTTTTTCTTCTGCTGTAGAGCGGGATACCCTTCAGGGTACTTTGACATCCCGCCTTACGAGATTATTGATAATTTTCTGCTAATAATGCCTGAATAGCGGCTTCGGTTTCGGCATATCTGCCTTCACCAATATGAACATAGCGGATGTGGCCGCGCTTGTCAATCAAGTACAGGGTTGGCCAGTAGCGATTCTTGTATGCGCCCCAGGTTTTCCTGTCATTGTCTTGCGCCACCGCATAGGGGACGTCCAGATCAATGATGGCCTGTTTCAGGTTGTCCAGGTCCTCCTCATAAGAAAACTCAGGATAGTGGTTGCCGATGATAACCAGACCTTCGTTTTTGTATTTGTAGTGCCATTCTCTCAACGAGGGAATTACATGCTTACAGTTAATTCAACCAAAGGTCCACATATCGATGGCGACGACTTTGCCGCGCAAGTCGGCCAGGTGCAGTGGCGCGTCCACGTTCAGCCAGACTTCGTTTGTCAACTCGGGAGCAGGCCCAAGGTCCGGGAGATCCGGGTGAGGTGCAGTTGTCGGCAAAGCCTTTGGAGGCTCACTTTCTGGTTCTGTTGTTGCAACTGTCCAACAGGCTGAAAGTCCGAGCAGGAGCAGTGCAAAAGTCAAAAATCGTTTCATCATCAGTTTCCTTGCACTTGACCAACATAACGGTCAAGTACTAGATAGTCTGATGATACAAAAACTTCCTTAAGAAAGTATTACAAAAGGCTGAGCAGATGGTTACGGAAGGGTAAAGATAAACCGCGTGTCCCCCGGTTGACTTTCCACACGGATATCGCCTTCGTGTGCATGGACGATACCACGTGCGATGGCCAGTCCCAGTCCGGCTCCACCGGTGGCTCGGCTGCGGGACTTCTCACCCCGGTAAAAACTCTCGAAGATGTTTGGGATGTCTTCAGAGCGGATGCCCTCGCCCGAATCGCAGACGGTCACTTCCACGCCTGAATCTGCTCTCCGCGCCCGGACCTCGATCCGCCCTCCTGCGGGTGTGTGCCGTAATGCGTTGCTGACCAAGTTGTTGAATACACGGCCAATGCGCTGCGTATCCATGAATACTGGATCGACACCCGCCTCGACGAACCCTTCCAGTTGGATATTCTGGCGCGAGGCAAGTTCAGAGAAGGATTCGAGCGTATCCGAGATCAGATCGGCCAGAGATGAATCAGCCCTTTCCAATGGAATGCCGCCAGCATCAAGTTGTGCCATCTCGAACAGGTCATCGATCAGAGCTGAGAGCGAACTAACATCGCGTTGAGCCGTATTGAGATAACGACTGATCGTTTCAGGTTCTTCCACAACCCCATCATAAAGCGCTTCTAAAATTGCGCGGATGGAAGCCAGCGGAGTCTGCAAGTCATGACTGACCCAGGCAATCAGATCGGTACGCAGGCGTTCTAGTTTACGCTGCTTCTCGTCTGCAGCCTGTAATTGAGTCGCCATCTGGTTGAAAGACTCGGCTAGCGTAGCGACTTCGTCTCGTCCGGAGACAGCCACGCGTGTTTCGAGTTCACCACGCGCTAGTTTTTCAGCGGCTCTTTTTAGCAAATGGATGCGGTCTGTCATTGTGCCGGAGAGAAAATATCCCAGCGCCATAGCCATGCCCCCCGCAAAGACCAGTAGCACAACCGACAGCAGCAGGTCGTGTTCGCTGGCAAACATCAACTTGGCCGAGAACCAGACATTAAAAAATGTCAACGCGCTGGAAATCGCATATATCGCCAACAACGCCCACCGCAAGCTGGGCGTCAACGCAATCCATCCTAGGCGGTAAGCTAAATAACCTACCAGACTGGAAACCACTGCAGTGATGGCCAGAAACAGCGCCATCAGTCCCAACTCGCTTAGGGGTGGGGACATCAGCAGGTAAAAAATTCCCAGCGAGATCGCGAAGATAGCAAACACGCCAAGGATGTAACGGAAAAAAGTGTTCATAAGGATAATTTATACCCCGCACTGTGCGAGGTAGGGTTAGGGTTCAAACTTATATCCCACTCCCCAAACTGTCACCAGCCGGGTTGGGTTGGATGGATCGGGCTCGATCTTTTCGCGCACGCGGCGGATGTGCACCGTCACTGTGCCGGGGTCGATATATTCGGCCCCACCCCAGATGCGGTCTAGCAATTGCTCGCGTGTATAGACCTGTTTTGGATGCTGTGCCAGCAGATGGAGCATATCGAACTCTTTGGCTGTCAATGGGACATCTTCTCCGGAAATGGTGACAGTTCGGCTGAGCGCGTTGATCACCAGATCCCCGAACGATATCGGGCGTTCGGACTCAGCTGGAGCTTGTTCCCGCTTAATCCGCCGCATCACCGCTCGTACACGGCTGACCAATTCCTGCGGGCTGAAGGGTTTGACCACATAATCGTCCGCACCCATTTCCAAGCCAGCGATGCGATCGATCTCCTCGCGACGCGCCGTCAGCATAATGATGGGTACATCGGAACGTTCACGCAGCCAACGTGTCAGAGAAAGACCGTCTATTTCGGGTAACATCAGATCCAGAATGACGAGGTCAGGAATCCCCTTTTCCAGTATCGACATGGCGATCTTCCCATCCGAAGCGGTTTGAACCTGATAACCGGCACGCTGTAAATATAGACCCACCACCTCAGCAATGCTGGGTTCATCTTCTACAACAAGAATTGCTAGTTCACTCATAATCGGGCCCTCTCATGCTGTAATCATACCCTGATTTCCCATAGTATAGTGGTTACGAATTTCTTAAAGTGGCGTTCAGAAAAATTTAAGAAATATACGTAGGTTTGGCGGGAATTTCCCTAGGACATTTGTAGGGGGAATCCCTAACAAAAAGGTTATTGCATTTCGGGTAAGAATTGTTGTATTAATATTCATGATAGGTATAATATAAATGCTCCGGCAATAGATTTTACGGAGACTAAACACTGAAAGGAGGTGAAAAATATGCTGTTCGCCCCGAAGGAAAAAGAAAAAGGCCAGGGTCTGGTAGAGTACGCTCTGATCCTTGTTTTGGTTGCTATCGTTGTTATTGCAGTCCTCATGCTGCTTGGCCCGATCATCGCCAACGTGTTCAGCACCCTCAATACCAGCCTTTCCAGCGTCGGTTCCTAAGTAAGAT
>JASFRG010000123.1:0-15126 GCA_050115035.1 Anaerolineales bacterium
TCTTTAGCCGCATCTTTCTTTTCAGCGGCTCGCTTCATTTCTGTCACGAAGCTTGGCCAGGGTCCCCCTTCAAGCTGATCCAGCAAGGGAGTTTTTGAATCCTCAGCCATATTTTTCATCCTCCTGTTGAATAGGAAAAATGGTTTTTTCGATGAAGGGGAAAGTTCTTTTCAGAATACTTTCCCCTCCACCACATTCCAAAATTTACACACTTGCCGGGAACAGCCAGCCGAAAATCAGCCAGGAGACACCCAGGGCAAGTAAGGTGTTGAAAACAGTCACGATCAGATATACGATCACCGGGCTCCAGCCCATCTTCTTGAACTCAGCAACGGAAAGTTCAAGGCCCATGCAGACAAAGGCTGCACAGAAGAACCATGCCTTGACATTCTGGGTAAGAGCGTATGACCCATTGTCTTTGGTGATGATATCGAAGGTGAAGAGCAGGGAGGCAATGATGAAGCCCAGAACAAACTTGGGGAAGCGCTGCCAGATAATCGACAGGCTGGGCCTCTCACCACCCTCTTTGGCTACAAAGTAATAAGCCAGGAAGAAGGCTACAACGCCAATCAAAACATTCTGAGTTTGCTTGACAATACTTGCAATGGTTTCAGCGGTAGTACCATAAATCGTCCCTGCACCAACCACGGCGGCAGTTGTGTCTACATTGCCACCAAACCACGCACCTGCTACCGGTTCAGGCATGTTCATAGCCTGAGCCAATAATGGCGCGATAACCATCAAGGGAAGAGCGGTCACAATGACCAAAGCGGTTACGTAGGTGATTTCTTCTTTCTTCGCCAGAACGGCACCTGCACTAGCAATAGCAGCGGAAACACCGCAAATCGACACTGCTGTGGACATCACAGCTCGCAAAGTGTCGGGCAAACCAAACTTACCAGCCAGCCACCAGGAGAAGAAGTACACACAGGTGACCATGATGACGCCCTGGATAACAGCACCGCCGGCAGCGGTAACCAGAACCTTGAAACTGACCTTCGCACCTAGCAAGATCAGACCGATTTTAAGGAAAAGTTCGGTTTTAAAGCCAGGCATTAAACGTTCATGTACGTTGGTTGCCTTGAAAACCCAGTTGAAAAGCAGACCAATGACCGCCGCCCAAATCGGGTACTCCAATACGGAACCAGGAATCCCACCGGGTAAGGTCATCGGTTTTACAATGTTGTAAAAATAGCGTGTGACGAAGCACAACACGATTACAACAGCCAGGCCAACGAAAAAGCCTGCAGTATTTTTTTTCTCAGCAGTAGGCTGAGCGGTTGTTGTTGACATAACTATCTCCTATTTTCTTCGCGGACCTTATCCTAGAATTTGAATATGGCGGGGTCAATGACATCCAGGATGGCTATAAGAATCACGGCAAAACCAAGGATTACCGAAAGCCAATCTTCTGTTAGTTTCATGTTTCTCTCCTTAAAGTTACATTTGATCAAATACAGCGTGAATGAACTTTCATTTCGTCAACTAATCACGGCCTGCAGGCAAACTCCCCATTTCGCTCTTGCCCCGTTCGGCCTCCCATAATTTGACCTCCTTCCGCACTACGATGGAAAGTAAAAAAAAAATAAAAAAAATGAAATTGACTGAATTCACAGCCAATTTCATTATAGGGAAGATGCTCGGTTGTATCTCTAAGACATGTCTTAATTTGTCTAAGAAAAGTCTTAAGCGATGCGCATCAATATCAGTTTACAAGCTTGCCGGGAACAACCAGCCAAATATCAGCCAGGAGACGCCTAGGGCAAGCACCGTATTGAAGACGGTCACGATCAGGTACACAATCACCGGCGACCAACCCATCTTCTTGAAGCCAGCTACTTCGAGTTCCAGGCCCATGCAGACGAAGGCTAGACAGAAAGCCCAGTCCTTCATGCCTTTGATGGCGCCACTGGCATCATCACCGATCCAACCAAAGGTGAAGATCAACGAAGCAATGATGAAGCCCAGGACGAACTTGGGGAAGCGTTTCCAGATGATCGAGGCGCTGGGTTTTTCCTTCTTGCCTTCCACCACAGTGGTGAAGTATAGTGCTAACAGGAAGGCCACCACACCGATCAACACATTCTGTGTCTGCTTGACGATACTGGCGATTTGCTGTGCAGTCTCACCGTAGATCGTACCGGCACCGACTACAGCGGCGGTGGTATCGACGTTGCCGCCGAACCAGGCGCCTGCCACAGGCTCAGGCATGTTCATGGCCCCAGCAATGAGTGGAGCAATCACCATCAGGGGTAGAGCGGTCACGATCACGAGAGCGGTTACGTAGGTGATCTCTTCCTTCTTCGCCAGAACAGCTCCAGCGCTGGCGATAGCCGCAGACACACCACAGATCGAGACAGCGGTGGACATTACAGCCCGCAAAGTGTCGGGAAGACCGAATTTACCACCCAGCCACCAACTGAAGAAGTAAACTGACGCGACCATGATAACGCCCTGGATAATAGCGCCAGCCGCAGCGGTGACGATCACTTTGAAGCTGATTCCGGCACCTAACAGCACCAGACCGATCTTTAGGAACAATTCGGTACGGAAACCAGGTTTTGCATATTCGAAAACTTTGAGGCCTTTCAAAATGGGGTTGGCAACCAAACCCAGCATAGCAGCCCACAGTGGGAATTCCAAAACCTTGCCCGGGATGCCGAGACCAAACAGACTCTCAATCCCATACACCTGGCCCTTTAGCCAGCGCGCCAGGAAGGCCAGCACGACAACGAGCACAAAGCCAGCCAAAAAATTGACTGTTCCGGTGCCGCCAGATTTTTCTTGTTTAACAGTTGAAGTAGTCATTTTGACTCCTCCTCCTAGAACTTCACCCAGTCAGGTTTGATTACATTGACCATTGCCAGGATCAACAACACGAAGGCTATAAGTGTCGCCAGCCAGTCCTCATTGATTTTGACTTTCATCGTTTCTCTCCTTAAAATTTGAGATAGAAAATAAGTGGACAAACCAGCCAATATTGACTACTTCGTGACCTGCAGGCAAACTACCACAACAAGTTTGCCCCGTTAGGCCTTCCGCAATTTGCACCTCCTTCTAACCTAAACTAGAATAGAAATAAAGTGTTTAAAAGTTAAAAAATTGACTATCGTAACAATAGTCAATTCCATTATAGAGATTTATATGAAGATAGAATTCTAAGACTTTCCTTAATCAGTCTAAGAAAAGTCTTAGGTGTTTGCTACATTTTTTTGTCCGCTTTTTCCAGCTTATCTCGTTGATACTGTTTGTAAAATTCAACCCCAAGAAAGATTATTCCGCTTAAGCCAGCTATAGAAGCAATAACCTGAGCCCAGATGTTCCACCAGGACAAGACAATTAAATCCGCAGCAGCCAGCGCTCCCCATCCTGCTGCAAGTCCATACTTCTTCTGTAATATATTGGAAAGGAAAAAACCCAGCAGCAAGAAGAATATGCCAACCTGTACTTCTGATTGATTGGCAAAGATTTCAAGCTCCAATGCCCAGGCAACAATCAAAAGCAGCCCAATCACAACTGGCACCAATGTGAGCATTAGAATGATATTCTGCCCAAGCGAAGTTCGACGCTTTCTCTTACTTTTTTTTGAAGATTTCTTAGACATGCTGGACTCCAACTATGTAATCACATATTTTCACATCGCGAACTATATGTGAGGCAAGTATAATCCAAAGTGCTCAGACTCTTGTCATATATCATGCGCAAAATGTCAGAAGATTTATCAACGCTGTATCAGTGGCTCCGGGAGGAAGATTTTCGTTCGATTCTTGAATTCGCCAGAAAAAAGAAACGGGTTCTCAGTTTATTGACAGCGCTAACCTATGATAAAGATCAAGTAATTTGTAATCGCGCCATCAAAGCTACCGGATTGGCTGCAAAGGTCATTGCTGCACGGGATGCCGGATACATTCGCAATTATTTACTGCGCCTGTTCTGGCTGGTCAATGATGAATCTGGGGGCATCGGTTGGAGAGCGCCTGAGTTGATCGGAGAAATATTATTTCATTGTCCGAATTTCGATCAATTCGTTCCAATGTTGATTTCTTTACTGGACCTGGAAAGAGAAGATGCCCCCCGTTTTCGCGTTGGAACATTGAGGGCTATCGGTCGCGTAGCACAAGTGGCGTCAGATAAAATGCAACCTGCATTGACGCAAGTTCAAGAGTACACCTTACCCGGGGAAGATGAGGACACAAAGCAAATGGCAGTTTGGTGTATGGAGCAAATAAACGCGCAAACTTATTTCTCTAAATCAGCCAAGTGACAGGTATCGTTCATGCGTCTGAGCGAAATATAATCTTCCGCAATTGATACCTCCGACAGACTGGCATTCTCCATCTCCAGATACCAGCGTTTTTCACGCGATAACCCTAACGCAACGCGCAAAACCTCGCTCAATGAGCCGCCATGTCCGACCAACAGCACTACCTGTTCATCGTGTTTACCTATGAGATCATCCAATAAGGACACGATGCGCGCATTGAACTGGTCAATCGTTTCCCCGCCCTCTGGCGTGTTGTTGAAATCTTCCAGCCAGGCAGCGATCATCTCCGGATATCTAACTTCTGCTTCTTCAAAGGTCAACCCTTCCAGGATGCCAAACTTCAATTCTCGCAGGCGTGGCTCGGATGAAACTTCCAAACCGGTTATCTTGGTAATGGGGATAGCCGTGTCCCAGGCGCGTTTGAGATCGCTGGCATAGACCGCGTCGATGGTTTGCCCGGCAAGCCGCTCCGCGATGAGTTCCGCCTGCAATCTCCCCAACTCTGACAGCGGGACATCCGATTGTCCCTGAAAACGGCGTTGTACGTTCCATTCGGTCTCACCGTGGCGCACCAACATTAAATGCAACATGTTACTTGACCTTCATCGGGATACCCGCCACAAACAGCAGAACTTCATCCGCCTGCCGCGCCAAGATCTGGTTGGCGCGTCCCAGGATATCGCGGTAGGCGCGCCCCAACTCATAGGGCGGGACAACCCCCAGTCCGACCTCGTTGGACACCACCAGCATCTCGACATCTGCATCTTTCACAAATGAGATTAGATCCTCGACATCAGTGACAACCTGCCCTTCGATCTGAGCATCGAAAGGATCGGAACTGGGATCGTCAAAAGGATCGTCTTCCGGCGCGGCGGCATCCATCAGATAATTTGCAACCAGGAAAGTCATACAATCCAGCAAAATGACTTTTTCTACGCTTCTCTCTTGACGAATGGCTTGCGCGATGTTTCGAGGGGCTTCTACAGTTACCCAGGCAGATGGCCGTTCGGAGCGGTGCTTCTCGACCCGCCCCACCATTTCCTCGTCTTTGGTCTCAGACGTGGCCACGTACAGGACGTTATCGCCGCCCAATTCTTTGGCTCGCCTCTCAGCGTAGCTGCTCTTGCCGCTGCGCGCGCCGCCTAAAAGCAATGTCAACTTTCCCATACGATCTTCTCTAGCAAATCCATATTCAATGTAGACTCAAGTGTATCAGCTAAACGAGTCAACGAAGCGGCAAAAGGATTGGAATCTTCGTCCACTTCTCCACCACTCCAGCCCAAACTTTCCAGCCAGGCTCGCCGCAAATTCTGATTAGCAAACAAGCCATGAACATAGCAGCCCCATACTTTGCCATCCTTGCTGACTGCACCATCCAGCACCTGTACAGATTTTCCACCACGTTCAGAGATTTCCAACCATGAGCTCTGGCTGTCCGTGCGTCCCATGTGGATTTCGTAGCCGCTTACCGGCTGACATTCAAGCTCAGCAAACCAGCCGGGACCATTGCGCACCCGAGCACTGGCCTGATGCGTGGCTTTGTCCCCCGCAAAAATCGTCTTAATGGGCAGCAATCCCAGGCCGGGGGCGCTGTCCAGTTTCGATTCCACATGCTGCGGGTCACGAACGACTTCGCCTAACATCTGGTAGCCGCCACAAATCCCGACCACACTACCGCCATTGTGCGCATGCCGTTGGATGGCCTTATCCAACCCGACAGAACGCAGCCAGGTCAGATCATTGACCGTGCTCTTCGTGCCAGGAATGATAATGGCAGCGGGATTCCCGATCTGTTCAGGACTCTCCACATAACGGACGCGAACGCCAAGCTCCGTAGCTATCGGATCGAAGTCATCGAAATTGGCAATGCGCGGCAGGTGAACCACGACAATCTCCAGCATTTCAGTAGTTGGGACAGATTTCGAAAAGGGATTTTCTAACGCCACCGCATCTTCTTCCGGTATGTAGAGAGTATGCAAGTACGGAACTACGCCCAATACCGGAACTTCACTTTTTTCTTCTAAAATCCGGACACCGTCTTCGAATAAGGAAATATCTCCACGGAATTTGTTGACGATCAGCCCTTTGACCAGCTCACGCTCTTCGGGTTCTAGCAGCCAGACCGTACCAATCAACTGCGCGAAAATGCCGCCCCGGTCGATGTCACCAGCCAGTAAAACCGGTGCTTCTGCATAGCGCGCAATCGCAATGTTGACGATATCTCCTTCTCTGAGATTAAGCTCGGCGGCGCTGCCAGCTCCTTCGATGATGACCAGATCATACTGGTCACGCAGGCGGTCCAATGCGGTGGTGACTTCCTTCCAGAGAAACGCTTTCTTGGGGTAATACTCGCGCGCATCCAGCGTCTGCCAGGGATGTCCCATGACCACCACCTGAGAACGCGAATCCGCTTCAGGCTTGATCAGGACGGGGTTCATGTCCACGTGCGGTTCCAGACCGGAAGCCAGTGCCTGGGTATATTGCGCGCGTCCGATCTCGGAGCCATCCGGACAAACAGCGGCATTGTTCGACATGTTCTGCGCTTTGAAGGGTGCCACTTTCACGCCGCGCCGCGCAAAGAGATGACACAAACCAGCCACCAGTAGGCTTTTGCCAACCGATGAACTGGTGCCAAGTACGACCAAAACCTTACCTGTCATAATTTATTCCTCTGTTCAGAATGCAGTTGTACTGAACCCTGATACCGTTCGCAGTACAACTGCTCACGAACAATATGTGCAACTACTCGCGAACGATAAATCACAGATTCAATCCGGTAGTGAAAAGCAACAACACCGCCAATTCAACCATCTCACACAGCGCGCCGTAACTGTCACCCGTGAGGCCAGGGATGCGGCGCAAGGTGAAAGTCGCTCCAAGCCAGAGCACAATCGCAGACAAGGCGCAAGCCAGCAGGCCCGTCCAACCAGCGAATAACCAACTCGTCAGCGCCGCGACAATTGTCGACAGGATAACCTGTAACCAGCGCACGTTGTCCTTCATATCGCGTCCCATTCCTTTTTCGCGGGCGTAAGGGAAGGCAAAGATGGCCAACGACAGTGCCCAGCGTCCAAGAACGGGAGCAAGCAAGAGCCCGGAAAGAACCGGGAGAGAAATGATAGCCGCAAATTTCGTCAGCAGCAGCAATCCGCCACCAGCCACACCGAATGCGCCCACGCGTGAATCGCGCATGATCTCCAGACGCCGTTCGGGGGTGAATCCACCAAAGAGGCCGTCGCAGCTGTCGAGGAAACCATCGAAGTGTAAAGCACGGGTCAGCAATAGCCAAGCGAAGAGGACAAACGCGGCAACTACCTGCGCGGGAAATATCACGCTCAAGCCGGCTTCCAAGCCGTAGAGAACACCGCCCAATGCCAGGCCGACGATGGGAAAAAAGGCAACCGCGCGACCCAGCTCCTGCGCAGTGAACGCACGGCGGATAACGGCCGGTAAGATGGTCAAGAATTGGAAGGCGGTCAGAAGTGAAATCATATTTACCACAGAGACCACACCGTTCGTGTACCCCGTGTTTATGGGGCACGTGCCGCAAGGATCGGCGGCACGTCGGTGCGAGACGGCAGAGAACACGGAGTCCTTTTAATTTTCTTTGTGAACTCCGTGTACTCGGTAGTGAAAACTATTCTCTATCCGATACACCCGCTTCGGCGAAGGTCGCCATTTCGGACAGGACCATACAGGCGGCCTCAGCAAAGGAAATACCCAGGGCAGCGCCGGTGCCCTCGCCCAGGCGGAAATCAAGATCGACCAGTGGTTTCAGCCCCAGCCACTCGACCATCTGGCTGTGCCCGTATTCCTGCGAGCGGTGTGCGGAAATTAGATATGGTTTCACGGCAGGCTCAATAGCGACCGCGATCATGGCTGCTGCGGTGGAGATAAAACCGTCTACCATGACCGGTTTGCGGTTAGCCGCCGCACCGAGGATGACGCCCACCAGCCCGGCAATCTCGAAGCCGCCCACTTTGGCGAGTACATCCAACCCATCTTTGGGATCTGGCTGGTTGATTTCCAGCGCACGTTCGATGGCATCAATTTTGCGCTTCAGACCTTCATCGTCTACACCGGTACCACGTCCAGCCAGTTTAGACGGTTCGATGCCGGTTAATACAGCGGCGATAGCTGCCGACGGAGTGGTATTCCCGATACCCATATCACCGGTACCGACGATATCCAGTCCCTTCTCGATCTCGGCTTCGATCACTTCCACACCAGCCATAATGGCCTGCTCGGCCTGTTCGCGCGTCATGGCCGGGCCTTTGGTCATGTTCGCCGTTCCGGGGGCAACTTTCTTGACAACCAGATCCGGGTGCGGTTCCATCTCAGCAGCGACCCCCATATCCACAATTTTGATACGTGCGCCCACGTGACGGGCCAACACGTTGATAGCGGCCCCGCCGTGCAGGAAGTTGAGCACCATCTGCGGCGTGACTTCCTGCGGAAAGGCGCTCACACCTTCTTCCACCACACCATGATCCCCGGCCATGGTGATGATGACTTTACCTTTGATCGACGGAATTTCTTCCCCAAATATCCCCGCCAATTGAACTGAGAGTTCTTCCAGCCTGCCTAGGCTGCCAGGCGGTTTGGTGAGTGTATCTTGCCGCGCTCTGGCGGCGGCCATGGCGGTTTCATCCAACCCCTGTATTTTTGCTGTGATGTCTTTGAGCATTGTGCCCTCCAATTAAAACTCAATCCCTGCCTGAGCCGTGATCTCCTGCTCTTCGTAGGGATGTTTGATTTCCTTCATTTCTGTAACTAAATCCGCAAACTCGATCAACTCACCCGGAGCCTCGCGACCGGTGATGATCAGGTGCAGCATAGGCGGTTTGTTCTCTTTCAGCCATTCGACAACTTCCTTCACATCCAACCAACCGAAGTGCAAAGGATAGGTGAACTCGTCCAACACGATCAAATCGTATTCGCCGCTGACGATCTTTTCCTGGGCCATCTTCCAGCCGTGCAACGCCCGGGCTGTAGTTTCGTCCATATCCTTGGAAAGCCAGGTAAACCCATCTCCCATAGAAAGCCATTCGATGCCCAGTTTCTCGGCGGCTTTGACTTCGCCCCACTTGCCGGTCTCCGACTTGAGGAACTGCAGGACACAAATCCGAAATCCTCGTCCCCAGGCGCGCAACACAACGCCAAAGGCAGCCGTGGATTTCCCTTTTCCATTTCCCGTGTTGACGAGCACCAATCCTTTTTTCTTTTTTGCCATACAACCTCACTATTCCGGATGATCCAGACTCTCTTTTGGGAAGATGATCGGCGCGCCCGTAACAGGATGCGGCACCACTTCGACCGGGGTGCGGTAGGCGGCGCTGATGTATTCCGCACGGATAACCTCCGCAGGCGTGCCCTGGTGTCTCAATTCTCCGTTTACGATCAATGCAACTTTATCTGCGTAGAAAGAAACCAGGTTTAGATCATGCAGCGCCATTAATACGGCCAACTGGTTCTCTTGCGCTAATCTTTTCACCAAGGACAACAAGTTGGTCTGATGTTGCAAATCGAGATGATTGGTGGGTTCATCCAGCAGCAAAACCGGCGTGGATTGTGCCAGCGCCCGCGCCAGCAGAACACGCTGCTGTTCGCCGCCGGAGAGATTAGCGATCTGCCTGTCCGCAAAAGTATCCAAACAGGTCTGTTGTAATGCCAGGCGAACGGCTGCCTTATCGGCTTCGCTTTCCTGTCCCAACCAATTGAGGTACGGCGTGCGTCCCATCATGACAGCCTGCTCCACAGAAAACGCGCCGCCCAACTGACGCGCCTGCGGAACCACTGCCAAAATCTTCGCCCGCTGACTATGGGACAAGCCGGTCATCTCCTGTCCACTGACGCTCACACGCCCGGATTTCACGGGGACAACTCCGCTGGTAGCGCGGATCAAGGTGGACTTGCCGGCACCGTTCGGCCCGATCAAAGCCAGGGTTTCGCCGGGCAGCACTTCGAGAGAGACGTCGCGAAGAACGGTTTTGTCACCGTAGGCAACCGTCAGAGAGTCGATTTTCAGCATACTACCAAAACACCTCGCGTTTGGCCCTTCGCAGTATCCACAGGAAGAACGGCGCGCCAGCCAGAGCCGTAACGATCCCCACCGGCAGTGTAGAGGGCGCCATCACAATACGCGCCAGCATATCTGCCAGCAACAACGCGCTGCCTCCGCCGAGGACTGAAAGCGGGATCAGCCGCCGGTAATCCGGTCCCCAGACGATGCGGATCACGTGTGGAACGATCAGGCCAACAAACCCGATCACACCCGAAAACGCAACTGCCACCGCTGTGGTCAGGGAGGCCACCACAATGATGAACACCTTGGCGCGGTCAACATTCAATCCCATTTGCTTGGCTTCCTCTTCCCCGAACTGCAGAACGTTCAGCATGTGACCGGAGAAGATCAACAGTCCCATGCCTAACAGCATATAAGGCAGGACTGCGATGACCGGATCCCAGCCCGCAATCGGCGAGCCACCCAGCAGGAAGGAAACTGCGCGGTGTAGTTGCAATTCGGTGCGCAGCATCAGGAAGGAGGTCAGGGCCGAAGCAAAAGCTCCAAGCGCCACGCCGGCCAGGATCAAAGTCGTCAGGGGAACCAGACCATCGACACGCGCCAGGTTATAGACCAGCACCACGGTCAGGATCGCGCCCACGAAGGCACCAACCGGAACAAGATAGAACCCGAACAGATTCGTCGGCCAGTTGAGCGCCATCGCGAAGACCGCGCCCAAACCGGCCCCGGAAGCTACACCGATCAGGTACGGATCAGCTAACGGATTGCGGAACAACCCCTGGTACGCGGCGCCGCTGGACCCTAACGCGGCTCCCGTTAAAACGACCAGGACCGTGTGTGGCAAACGTACCGCCAAAATGATCGCGGAAAAGGAGGCCGGCCAATCCGGATTGATATGCAGCCATGACATCTGAGAGCCCAGGATACGCAAGACAGTTTCCGGGGGAACGAACACGGCCCCCAACGCCACGCTGAAAACAAAAGCGAGCAGCAGAAGTATGGTGTTCAGGAGGAAAGGGCGGTGACGTATCATAAGACAATTGGTCCTAAGCGGAGCTGCCGTTATTGGGCATCTCAGTCGAAGGAAGGCGTTTGCAACTGCACGTCGACTACGGGTTTCGATACGGGCTGGAAAGAACACCCAACCTTATTCAACCCTCCGCTCAGTGCCATAAGCTACTCAAACAATTCCGGATGTACGAGCCGGGCGGTCTCTTCCAACGCGTTCACCAAACGCGGACCTGGAACGCTCATCATATTGGGATCGATGGGATAAAGTGCATTCTCCTGAACCGCGGTGATGACATCCCAACCCGGGCGTTCGGCAACGCTCTCCGGGGTAGTGCCGTAAGGCGCGTCTGCCAGCAAAATGATATCCGGGTTGACCGCGATCAACTGCTCCGAACTGATTTGAGCATAATCGCCTTCTAACGCAGAAGCGGCATTGGTGCCTCCGGCCTGGGTGATGATGTAGTCAATGAAGGTACCTGTGCCCGCTGTCCAGGGATTAGAGGGGTCGGTTGCGTCAAGTTCGTAAAAAACAGATGGCCGCTCGCTAATAGTAGCAGCTTTCTCATGTACGGTTGCAACGCGCGCTTCCAAATCCGCGATTATGGATTCGGTTTCGTCTTCATGACCGGTCAGTTTGGCGAAGGCGCGCAGGTTTTCCCATAATCCTTCGTAGGAAGTGGGATTGGCCTGCCAGTAAACTTTTAATCCCAGGTCACGCAGGGCATTCACCTGCTCTTCTGAGATAATTTCTGCTGCAACCACCAGATCCGGTTCCAATGCCAGAATAGCCTCAGCGGGCAGTTCTTCCCACATGGCACCGATGCTGGTAACCTCGAGCGCTTCTTCGGGGTATATAGAATATTCGTCGCGCCCGACCACCTGGTCCCCGGCACCGATAGCAAATAAAATCTCGGTGGTCGAAGCGGAGATGGACACAATGGCTTGTGGATATCCCTCAAGCTCGAACATGTTGCCCATATCATCTTCGAAGACCATCATTGCGGTTCCAGGTTCTTCGGTTGGCTCCGGCATCGGCGCTTGAGTCGGTTCGTCGACAGCGGTTGGTTCGAGTTCCTGACTTGAAACAGGCGTAGCCGGTGCTTCAGGCCCGCAAGCCGAGAGCAACAGACCAAAAAGGAGAATAATCAAGATGTTTCGTTTCATGGTTCACTCCATTACTTTTTAACCGCCAGGAACGCGGAGAACGCCAGGTTTTATGAAATACGCCGAGAGACTTGGCGTCTTGGCAATTTGGCGGTTTATTCCATAACGCTACGAGAATCAAAATCCCCTGCCTCGCTCCCGCGCGATGCGGGATAGATGACAGGGGAGGGGATGGTTTTAAGATGGTAACGCCTTCCACCTCCTTTCTGCGAGGGGTGTGGAGACCGATCAAGGCGGGCGGCCTGGCTTTTCAGCTATTAGCTCTCAGCTATCAGCCTTCAGCAAATTCTGAAAACTGACGGCTTTTTGCTGATCGCTGAATTACAGTTGCGCGACAGCGCCGGACTTCTCATTAAGAGTCACCGGCTTCGCCTTTGAACCTTCCCATCCGGGGGTAAGGTACCTTGAACGTATTAGGATGATAAAGTACTGAATTTATTGTACCCCAAGTTTGGGCAGATAAATGTCATGAATTAAGGGACGTTTCTTCTAACACGCTCAAAATTCGGAAGTCTATCTTGAGTGTTGAACCAGAATTTTTGCCGCAGAGACACAGAGTTTTTTGCTCTCAGTGTCTCTGTGACTCCGTGGCTAATATCAATCAACATGTTATCAGCACCGGATAAGGAGACTTCCCAAAATTTAATTCAGATACTATTCATCAATCCATTGTGTATGGAACGAGCCTTCACGATCTATGCGCCGGTATGTGTGTGCGCCAAAGTAGTCGCGCTGTGCCTGTGTCAGATTGGCAGGCAGGCGCGCACTGCGATACGCATCAAAGTACGCCAACGCCGAACTAAATGCCAGCACCGGGATGCCATTCTCTGCCCCCAGCGACACGACCTTCCGTAAAGCGGATTGGCGTGTGTTCATCGCCTGTGCAAACTCAGGATCGACCATCAAGTTGGTCAGGTCGGTATCACGGACAAAGGCCTGCCGGATATCGTCCAAAAAGCGAGCCCGGATAATGCATCCGCCACGCCAGATGCGTGCGATCTCGTCATAGTTCAAGTCATAGTCATATTCCTGGCTGGCCGAGCGCATCAAGGCAAATCCCTGCGCATACGAGCAAATCTTGGCCGCATACAGGGCATCGCGGACGAAACCGATCACCTCTTTCCGGTCAGCAGAGATCTTTGGCCCAGGTCCTGTCAACACTTCCGAGGCTGCAACGCGTTCCTCTTTATAAGATGAGACGATACGACTCTCCACAGCGGCGTTAATGGTTGGGGTCGGCGAACCAAGATCGAGCGCGTTTTGACTCGTCCATTTACCGGTTCCCTTTTGGGCCGCTTCGTCCAGGATCAAATCCACGACCGCGGTTTCCGTCTCAGGATCAGATTTCGTAAAAATATCGGCGGTAATTTCGATGAGATATGATTCGAGTTCGTCTTGATTCCAGTCGGCAAAAATCTCGTGTAACTCTACGTTACTCAACCCAAGTCCGCGGTGCAGAAGGTCATACGCCTCCGCAATCAACTGCATGTCGCCGTACTCAATGCCGTTATGCACCATCTTGACGTAATGCCCCGCGCCCCGCGGCCCAATATGAGTGACACACGGTTCTCCATCGACCTTCGCGCTGATGGCCTCGAAAACGGGTTCGACCAGATCCCAAGCCTCATCCTGCCCGCCCGGCATAAGCGACGGTCCCCACAGGGCGCCCTGCTCACCACCGCTGACACCCACGCCAATGTAAACGATGTCCTTCGCCTCCAACTCTTTCGAGCGACTTTCCGTGTCCATGAAGAACGAATTGCCACCATCGATCAGCAAATCCCCCGGCTCCAGGGAGTCTTTAATACTATCAATCGCCGAGTCCACAATTTTTCCGGCCGGAACCATCATCATGATTCGGCGCGGCCTCTCCAACGATGATAAAAATTCATTCAGCGTGTCACAGGCTATCAGATTTTTCCCCGGGTGCTTTGTCCCGAAGTCCTTGACCTTTCTTGCATCCAAATCATAGCCAGCCACGCGGAAACCATTGCGCTCCACGTTGAGCGCCAGCATGTGCCCCATCACACCCAGGCCCATAAAACCAAAATTCGCTTTTTCCATAAAATTTTCCTCACATAGGGTAAAATCACCACAAACCCAACTCTCGTATTGTACTACTGCACAGCAAGCTACCAACCTTATGTCCATATTAAAGAACATGCACGATAGTATTGCGTTTGTTCGTGTCAAATTCTGCAAAACCCAGAAATATTAGTGCAGCTGAGCGGCCCCCTGTATTCCTTTGAGAAGCCTATTCATTTAAAAACAAGCGGATAGCTTCAATCATCTCCTCGGGATTGTCCCAAACCATATCATGGCCTGAATCTGAAATGATAATCAATTGCGCATTCGGATACCACACATCGTGATTGGCTTGTAATTCCGGACCATGCATATGGAAACAGCAAATTGATACCTACAAATTACATATCCTATTTAAAGCGAAATCTCAGTTCAAAGCGGTTCGAACATTCTCTGGGTGTTATGAAGACCATGGAAGAGTTAGCAACGGTATACAATCTGAATAAACAAAAAGCCGTTCTTGCCGGACTGCTCCCATCCGGAACTGGCCCTTGATCCTCAACCAGTTAGCCATTCGCTTTGAAAACAGGATGTCTGTATGATCCACTCCTGCCATCTGCTTCACGATTTTAGCCTT
>JASFRG010000124.1:0-14733 GCA_050115035.1 Anaerolineales bacterium
GTTAATTTGATTGAGAACTACACAAAGGTTTAGAACTGCACAAATTTTCATCAGGAAGCCTGCCCATATATGGGTGAAATGCATATTTTTACACGAAAACATCTGCATCTATGGCTGAATAGTTACGTTCCTTCTTTGATAATATTCAATCAGCAATTGGGGGCGATCTTCTAAACGTGTGCTGTCTCCACTGTAAAATTCCAGGTACCCTGTTAACGGGTTGGTGCTGTCTTCCACGTTAAAACGCAGGCGCAACTGGATCGTGTCAGCTTGCGCGATGAGTGGAAAGGCTGAGCTATCCAACCAGGCTAGATACTGTTCTCTTAGCGGCTTGTTCTCGATTGTGCCCACCGCCTCAAGACTGGCTGGTGTTTGGAAATCGGATTTTTGCAAACGCTTGATAGGGAAAGGGCCAAATGACCCGAAAGCATCAGAATGAATGTCGACAAAAGCATTTGGATGGATTGTAAAGGGATCTATCCCCGTTAAGCCTTTCTTTTTGATCATCAGCAAAACTTTTGAGATGAAAACATCATCAGGCAAAGAGGAGACATCAAAGTGCAGGATCGTGCGATATTGGCGATCCCTTGCATCGCTGCCCAGATAGAGGCTCTCCTCACGGGCGTTCTTCTTGCCTCCCTGCAGGCTGTCCGGGCGCGATTCAAGGATCCAGCCATCATATTTGCCAACGGAGTAGAGAATTTTGATGTCCTGAACAAGGGTGGTTTTGGCAATAATGTAGTCCGTTCCGGATGTGAACTCCCCGTTGTCCCCACCAATCCCTCCGAGTGGATGTCCTATGATGTCGGCAATGCTGTCGTTGTCTAACACGTTCAGACGCAAGCTTCCTTCTCCTTCTTTTGCTTCAACGGTAACAGTGTAAGTGTCCCCGGCGCCGGTAACGCTGACGATACCGGTTTGGCTTAGCGTACCGTTTGAGCTCAGCGAAAAGTCGCTTTTATCCACGCCATTCACCGGTTCAGAGAATTTGACCTGGAAGCTCATGCTGGAGGCACGAGTCGGATTGGGGTCAATGGGCAGGCTTTGGGTCACGCTGGGAGGCGTTTTATCCAGGATATAGAAGTCACCCCTTGTGAAGGTTCCGTCCCCTGTTTTTAATCCACCAAGCGGAACCCCTCCCTGTCCGAAGATAGAATTGTCGTCCACGACATCCAGACGGATGTTCCCGTCCTGGTCACCGGTTTCGACGGTGACATCGTAAATCATGTTTGAGAGAGGTGTGACATCTGTGATGGCGCTCCCAGGTATCTCGGGAATTGTGGTCACGTGAAAGCCGTCAAAAGGGGGAAACAGTCTTACGCCCAAGACAGGTTCCGTGAAGGTGACCCTGAAATTCACATTGGCGGCTTTGGTGGGGTTTTCGTCAGTAATGGTGATGGATGCAACCGCAGGCATTTTGTTGGATGGTTTGTACTCATACGCCCCGATGTCGGGAGCCTTTCCTGAAAAGTGATCGTTTATGCCCGGGATCAGGATGCCCCGATCGATATTCGGGCTGGTTTCATTCAGTGTGAAAATGCCTCCTTTGGGATCGCTAAGGCTGGGATCATCTGTATGGCTGTTGCATTCCAGACCGGCAGCATTGCAGAACGCATTGAGATTGTAGTAATCGATATCATCCCATTTGAAGGGCGGGCTGAAAAAGCTTTTGGTGGTGTGCAGATTGTTGTTGTCCCAATCGTTCCCTGTGGAATCTGTTGGAACTTCTTTGATCAAAAAGCCATTGCTCTGGAAAATATTGTCGCGGGTTACGATGTTGAAGGCTGGGCTGATCAGGTCAATGGCGTTGACGTTTTTTTCATCCGACCAGAAGGTGTTGTGATAGATGAGCGCAATACCGTCAGATTCTTTGTCCATCTTTATCGCCCGCCCCGTGTAATTGGCGTACAGGGAACGCAATGCCCAGACCGGTCCTTTGGTGACTGGCGCCAGAGACAGGCCTGCGAAAGCATGCTCGACAACGTTCTCTCGAAAGCGATGGTTGACGCAGGCCCCTTCCGGTTCGAAGGCATCATCGCCGATGTGATGGATGTAATTGTCATAGACGTCAACATCCAGCGCCAACTCAAAATTATGGGGATCGCCGGACGAACCGGTGTAAAT
The DNA here is from genome assembly GCA_050115035.1 of Anaerolineales bacterium. Classification (GTDB taxonomy): domain Bacteria; phylum Chloroflexota; class Anaerolineae; order Anaerolineales; family Villigracilaceae; genus JAABUE01. The sequence goes on from JASFRG010000124.1 coordinate 2,125, forward strand.
GCCATTAAAGTAATTATGGATCTCATTGCCCCGTATGATTGTGCCAACGTGTCCCCGGACAAGGATGGCTGTGCCTTCCATAGAGGTGCTTTTGACCGCTTCCCAGGGCCATTCGTCGACGGGTGAGTCATAGATCTCGTTGTATTCGATGCGCGTATCATTGCCTTGGTCGGGCCCTCCCAACCATCTGAGAAAAACACCAATTTGGAGGTGGTGAATTCTGTTTTTGCGGATGACTACATGAGATACATCTGTCATGCAGACGCCGCAACTGCTGGTGGTGGTGCCATAGTGACGGACTTCAAAGCCTTCGATCCAGAGCCAGTTTTGCCCTTTAGCGTAGAAAGCCTGGTTGAGCATGGGCAACTGCCAGGTGTGATTGGATGGGTTGTCCGTGGTATGCACATAGAGTTGAAGCGTTTCCGTGTCAAAGAACCAGCCTTCTTTCATAACTGTGTTTCCATAAGTACGGGTGTTGACAAGATCGGCAAGGGAGTCAAATCTGTAGAATCGTTCACCGTCACGCGCAAGATATTGGAAGATGGTGACAACGCGTGTGTACCATACATTTCTATATCTACTGTGATGCCAGATGTCTCCGGAAAGTTCTCTGGAACCGTCTAGGTTGGCGTTCTGCCCCGCCGCTTTAACTTGTATCCAGTTATTTTCGGTGCCAGATGTAGGGAAGTTGACTTCTTCACGATAGACGCCGTCCGCGACCAGCACCTGGGTTCCCGGCGTAGCTAAATTCACACCTGCTTGTATGGTTTGGAAGGGTGCTATGACGGAACCATCTCCTCCGGGCGCGGCGTCATCATCTACGTACAGTATTCTGGATGGCGTGAATTGGAGTTGCTCTGGCTGTGTGGTGACAGTGCCGATGATCTCATTTGCTCCATCAGTGACTTTGACTTCATAAGATGTAGATGCGGTGAGCTCGAACAAGCTACCGACCAGTTGCTTCGCCTCGATATTCATGAGCGGATGTCCGCGCTTCCATTCGGAATTGTTAGTCTGCCTGTACAACAATTCTGCGGACGATGGCAGGTTTTGCCCGCTGACAACGATCCCAACGGTTTCAATGTTGGCATGCAATTCAAGATTTGTGAAAGTTGTTTGGGCTTGCGCGTGAACAGATACGCTTGAGGGGAATCCGGCACTCAGGATTATAATTACTGATGTGATTATGCCGATCAAGCGTACCTGCCAATGGTTGTTTTTCAAAGGATATACCTCTTAATGGAAAGTAATGGCCGTGGTCTGCCCGTGCAAGGATACCTCATCTTGGAAAAATTCGTAGACCACCAAAATGTCTAATTCATCTCTCATTGAAGTAAAAGACTCCCTGCTCATCGCGATTGATATCCAACCATCTTTTGTGGAAAAAGAATCTACGGATGGGAAGAGTGCCCTCTTGCAGCGGATGTGCTGGGTGATCAAGGTGGCAAACTGGTTGAATGTACCGCTGGTCCTCACCGCCGAGGATATTCCCCGCAATGGAAGCGTATCGGATGAGATTGCAGAGCTTTTATCGCCAGACACGAAAATCTATAACAAAATGACATTCGGACTTGCCGCGCAGCCCGACATTCTCGAAGCCGTTCAACAGACCAGACGGAAAACTGTTGTACTCATCGGCTATGAAACCGATGTCTGTATCACGCATTCGGCTTTGGGGTTGATCGATTTGGGATATAAGGTTGCCGTTGTAGCGGATGCAGCTGGATCTCCGGGCGAGGCGCACCTAATAGGATTGGAACGAATCCGCGGTGCTGGCGGAATCATCCTCAGTGCAAAGAGTTTGTACTACGAATGGGTACGCACGGTGGAAAAATCGATGGAGTTTGAAGCGTTGGAAATCGAGACTCCCGAGGGAATGATTTTATAGCCGAATATCAGTGGCAGGAAAATGGTGTAAATCGAAAAGGTCACGTATTTGTCTAATGAGAGATACGTGACCTTTGTGTTTAGCGAATAATCCTATGGCACGTAATATTCGATCACCAAACGCGGGCGAAGCGCCAGATCATCATAATCGCCGCTGAAGAATCTCATATAGTCATTCCCAAAATCATCGTCATCAGCGATCTGGAATCTCAGTCGAAGTTGGGTGATGCCATTCAAATTGATGTACTCAAAAGCCGAACTGTCGAGCCAGGCCCAGTACCAACCGTTAAACTGGTTGTTTTCGATCACGGCAACCGCATCCCTGTGCGCCGGGCTCTGGAAGTCTGACACCTGTAAGCCTCTATAAGGGAACGGGCCGATAAAGCCAAAGGCGCCAGAGCGGATGTCCACCAGAATGTTTCCATGGGTTGTGAAAGGATCGGTGCCTGCCACTGCTTCTGCTTTGATCATGATCAGAGCGCGGGTGATCACCGCATTATCAGGAATGTAGAAAGTCGGGAAATGCAGAATGGAGCGGAATTGACTGTTCTGGGCGTTGTCGCCAAGTACAAAGGTGGTATTTGTCGAATCCTTAAAACCGCCCTGCTCACTGTCTTCACTGGATTCCAGCACCCAACCGTCATTCTTTCCATTCGACCGATACGTTTCTGTGATCAGTTCCACCGGCTTTCTGTTGATCGTGTACTCTTCGCCGGCAGTGAAATTCCCGTTCCCGATGCCGGGGCCTCCCAATGGGTAGCCAGATGCGTCAATGATGCTGTCGTTATCCAGGACTTCAAGACGCAGCGTGCCATTGCCCTCACCTGTTGACACTGATACGCTGTACAAATTACCCGATCCGCTGACACCGGTGATAGCTGCCCTGGGGATGTTCCCGGTGGTGGACACGAAGAAATCGCTCACATCTACCCCGGAAACTGCCTCTGAAAAACCGACTGTGAAGGCGACACTGGCAGCCGTTGTCAGATTGGCATCGGCACGCAGGCTGCCGGTCACATAGGGTACGTTCTTGTCAACCATATAAGCCTCTCCGGTTGTGAAATTGCCATTGCCAGTGCCAGTGCCGCCTAGGGAGACCCCGGACGAATTCTGGATGCTGTCGTTATCCGTAACATCCAGGCGCAAACTACCATCGCCGTTCCCGGTAGCCACGATGACATTATAGGTGTTCCCGGAGCCGCTCGCGTTCGTGACAAATGCGCCAGTGATATTGCCGGTGGTTGTTACCGAGAAGTCATCCGGGTCTACTCCGCTGACGTCTTCGGAAAAAGTCACTGTGAAGGAAACCAGGTCGGCCAGAGTTGGATTGGGGTCAACACGCAGGCTGGAAATCACGCTGGGTACGCCTTGTGCGCCCTTGTTGATTGTATAAACTTCTCCGGTAGTAAAGTTCCCGTTATCAGGACCCGGTCCGCCAATGGGATTGCTCGCGGCATCCCGGATGGTGCCAATTTCGTCGATGTCGATCACGTCGAGACGCAAGGTGCCGTCACCGTTGCCGGTGTTGACAGTGACCGTAAAGGTGTTGTCAGCGCCGCTGACATCTGTGACCGAAGCGCCTGTAACCCCGCCTGTGGTGGTCAAAACGAAGTCGCTCACGTCGACCTGATATACTACTTCGGAGAAGGTCACTGTATAGCGGACGATTTCAGCAGCGGTCGGGTTGGGATCGGCACGCAGACTGCCGGTCACAACAGGCGCGGTTTTGTCGATCGTGGTCCAACCTTCGCTGGTGAAGTTCCCATTGCCGGCTCCCACGCCTCCCAGCGGATTGAACGCGTCATCCACGATGCTGTCATCGTCGACGACGTCCAGGCGCAACTGTCCATCGCCTGTGCCGGTATCCACTTCGACGGAGTAGAGGTTCCCGGACCCACCCACGCTTACGATAGATGCATTGCTAATATTGCCGTTGGTGGTCAGGAGGAAATCGTCCGTGGTCACACCTGTCACGGATTCTGTGAAGGTTACCTGGAAGAACATGCGGGAGGCGGAAGTTACACCGCCAAAGGGGGTAACCGAAACAACATTCGGATTTGCTTTCGGGGCGATGGGCAGCTCGTACACGAAGATGTCCCAGAAGCCATTTGTATCTCCGCTGACCAGGGTTCTGGAAGCAGACCAAAAAGCAACAGTTTCTCCATCTGCGGAAAGCGATGGGCTGTAGGACGAGTCTTCGGAACTGGTGCCGCCCTGGGTGACCTGGAGCGTTTCGCCCGTCTGCAGGTCGCGCATCCAGATATCTTGCAAACCCTGCCCATTGCCTCTTTCATAGAAAGAGAAAGCCACATAACGTCCATTGCCGGAAATGGTCGGCTGATCCAGTGTGCCGTACATCAAATTTCCATCTGTATAAACCGAGGCTAGCGTGGTCTGTCCTGCCTGGCGGTCGCGCACGTAGACCAGTTTTTCGAAGTCTTCTGTTCCGGCAGCGAGATTGTTCGAGTCGGACAGGAAGACCACATATCTACCGTTACCTGATATCGAAGGGCTGCTCCCGCCTCCATCCGCCTGTACGCCGCTCGAGTTGACTGAGGCCAGGGTAGTGGCTCCTGTCTGGCGGTCGTGTACGAAGACATCTGTTTTACTGTTTGTGTCACCGGTAACCAGATTCGTTGCACCCGAAGAGAACACAATATAATTTCCGTCATCAGATATGACGGGCGCACTGGAACTGGCGTTCGCCTGCGCGCCGCTCGAATCGACTGAGACGCGTGTGGTTACTCCAGCTTGGCGGTCGTGGACGAAAATATCATCGTTGCCGTTCGTATCCGAACTGACAAGATTACTGGCTTCGGATTGGAAGGCCACGTAGCGTCCATCGCCGGAGATGGAGACCGCATAATAGACATCGGCTGCGTTCCCGTTTGCTTCCACCCCGCTCGAGTCGACCGAAACACGCGTCGTTGCTCCCATCTGGCGGTCATGGACGAAAATGTCGATCATGCCATTTGTATCCCCGGCAACCAGATTGCTGGCATACGAATAGAAAGCCACAAAGCGCCCATCGCTCGAGATGGAAGCCCCGCCGGAACTATCGTTTGCCTCGATACCACTCGAGTCGACTGAGACGCGGGTAGTCGCGCCTGACTGAAGGTCATGAATGAACACATCCCCCGTCCCGTTTGTATCGGCTGGGACCAAATTGCTGGCTTCCGACTCGAAGGCTACGAACCGGCCGTCACCAGATATCGATGGAAATCGGGAATAGTTATTTGCCTGCACTCCGCTCGAGTCGACAGAAACGCGCGTGGTTGCACCCGGGGCTGCACGAACTGAGATGGCTAGACTCGGCAGGGAGCTTGTAAGTAATACAAGCACCACTAACGTAGCGAAGCCGCGTGAGATTGATTTTAGGAAATTGTTATCCACCGTTCCCTCCATTTCTTAAGATGGACTGAGGGAATGGGCATTGGACGATGATCAGCTGCCCTTTCGCAATCTTGATGCCCTGACGCCTTTCCCACCAACTGGAGCATAAGCAAAAATATGATCACACATTGTTAAATAAAACCCAAGTGACAAACGTCACTTAATACAATCATACAATTGCTATGGGACGAATCCAATGCACCTTAAGTGGGATAGTCCAGATTGATAAAATTTTTCATTTAACGTGGCAAAGGAAATATTTCACCCCTGTTAGGATGTTTCAAAGCGGTTTTTATCCTGTTTGATCTCTGACAATAATTCTCTGAGCGATTTTGCAACTTCCACTAATTTTTCACAATCTACCATGCTTGGATTGTCCGCAGGCGTATGTGCCAGTTCGGTCAGGATTTGCATGAAATTCTCTGAGGTGATCGCCATAGCCGGAACGCCGTTCATTACGAACACCATGTGGTCGCCCTGGTACCAGGGATCACCTTCGGCAAAGTTCCTCTGTGGAGTTAGAGTATCTTGAATGAGAGTTTTGAATATTTCCGGGCATTCATAAAGCGAATACAATGTCTTGCCTTCATGAGAACCGAGCGCATCCATGTTGATGTTGAGTAAAACCTGGTTTAGTTTGCCCTCGTTGGCTTGCAGATAGGCGATTTCTCCCGCAGCTGAGTAATGATCTTCTCCGTTGAATGGGACCAGTTCGATATCGATTTCCCCTTCATAGTCCTGTAGCAATTCCGCCAGCAAAAGCAGTACAACCACGCCGGCAGCGTTGTCCAGCGCGCCAGGGGTGTCATCTTTGGCGTCGATGTGAGCGCTGACGACCACCCGCCGGTCAGATTGTCTTTTGCGGGCGACCAGGTTGAATCCGCTGGAGGGATGGTGTTCGGCTTCGATAACGAGAACAGCCATCTCGCCCGCGTGCGAAGCGAGTCGCGCACCCTCTTCTTCGGTCATGTAAGCAGATGAGATGTCGAAATCACCATCCTCAATCATTGGGAAGGGATAGACTGCCCCTGCAGTTTCTGGGTTGCGCCTGGTGGCGGTCAATATTGCTCGTGGTGACTTCGTTTCCAACAGATTGATGATGTGCTTGTGTCCGTCGGGGTTGTAGAACGGGAAGTTTTTAGGCATTAGTTGTTCGACGGCAATATCTCCTCGTAGCAGCAGGATTTTGTTTCGGATTTCTGTCGATTCCAGTTCCTGAACTGTTGACACGACAACCAACGGTGCCTGTGCTCGACAACTAACCGTGAATGGTCCGACCTGGACTTTAAACTGCTCACCGCTTACCGAAATACTTGCCGTACCCTTGATCCAATCAATGCAATCGAACGTTTGGCGTTCGACTTCGAAACCAAAAGATGCAAATTTTTCCGCGAGAAACTCATTCGCATCCCGGTTGCCCTGTGTGCCAACCCGGCGTGAGGGGATATCATTGCATAGGAATTGCAGGTATTTTTCCGCTTTTGTTTTGAGAGATGAATTTGTCATGTGATTTTCACTATTCGGGGGTGTGATTACCCTTTATACTGGAATTATAAAGCGATATCAATCCTTGATAAGTAAGATAACCCTTACGGTTGAAGCATAAGGCTCTCTGCTATACACCCAGCTTACCTTCAGTTTTCATCGCATGTGTGAAATTTGCAAATGTTTTTTATGAATAAGTTGTGATGTCTGATAAACTCCCCGAACTTTGGGCGCACTTGCGCAAGTTTCTCTCTCCGCCAGCTTTTCCTGATGATGAGGAGAAAACGCGCACTGCTAGTTTTCTGAACACAATCTTGTTGATTGTGCTACTGATCGTAATTGGATTCGCAGGCCTGGGTTTTTTTCTTACCCGCAGTTTTGGGCGGATATTGATCGAGTTTTTCTTGATATTGATATCAATAGGCATACTATTGCTGATGCGTCGTGGGCATGTGCGTCTGGCCAGCATTATCTTTACGAGCGCATTGATCATACTCGTGTCGATTGGCACGTATCTGTCGGGGGCATTTGGCGGCACGACCATGAGCGCATATATAGGCATCATTATCATTACCGGACTCTTGCTCGGGAATTGGACAGCACTGGCATATGCATTGGTCGCTATCGTAATTACCGGGTGGATGGTCTATGACGAATCGCTTTACATACTCCCAATTATTAACGATAAAACGGACCTGATCCTGTTGTGGGGGGAGTTTGCATCGGTTCTCTTGGGGATTGTGGGGTTGATCGCGCTGGTGATGACCAATTTGAAGCGTTCTTATGAGCGGACGAAACGCAATGAGGAGGAACTGGCATATCGATTAGTCGAGAGCGAACAACTCTCGGTCTGGGCGCAGGAAGCCAGTGATTTCAAGTCACATTTGCTGGCTCGTGTAAGCCATGAACTACGCACGCCGTTGGGTGTGATCGTGGGTATGGCTGAGATGTTGAGACTCGAAGCCTATGGAACGATGTCGGCCGAACAGAAAAAATTACTGGAACGTATCCAGGTCAATTCGAAGTTTCTCGAGACCACTTTTTCTGAATTGCTCGAGCAATCTCAGCTTGATAAAGAAATGCTCCCGATGCAAGTTGTCAGCTTCTCCCCTTCGCAAGTTTTGAATAAGGTAATTCCCGAATTGAAGCAGGACGCACGTGAAAAAGGGCTGCACCTTGAACAGCAAATTGCACCGGAACTCCCAGATGAGTTGTGGGGGGTTCCTTCACGCATAGAGCAGATCCTTTTTCACCTGACAAGAAATGCGGTCAAGTTTACCGAGAAGGGATCTGTCAAAGTTGAATTGCTCAAGCCAGATTATAGACATTGGGCTATACGCGTGACTGATACGGGAATTGGTATTCCCTGGGAACATCGAGAGAGTATCTTTGAACCCTTCCGGCAGGTGGATGAAACCATTGCAAGAGAATATGGCGGCGTTGGATTGGGACTTTCGATTGTCAAGCGCTTAACATCCAGTATGAAGGGTACAATAAGGGTGGAAAGCGAGCCTGACCAAGGCAGTGTGTTTACAGTCATGTTGCCGCTCGTTAACCCAACGACCATCGAAGATACATCTGCATAGTACTAGGAAATCCTATGGATAAGAAACCTTTGGCTTATATTGTAGAGGACTATCGTGATACTGTTACCATTTTCCAGGGTGCATTGGAAATGGCTGGATACAACGTAGAAGCAGCCTATGATGGCGCTGTTGCTAAAAAACGCCTTACTGAGATTGTTCCGGACTTGATTGTTCTGGATTTGCACATCCCCAGTGTACCCGGTGATATTATCTTGCGACAGATCCGTGGCGATGAACGCTTGAAGGAGACGCGTGTCTTCCTGGCAACCGCTGACGCAAACATGGCAGCCCAGCTACGGGATGATGCGGAACTGGTTTTACTTAAGCCGATTGGGTTTTCACAATTAAAGGAATTGGCGGAACGATTCCGTCCAAAAGAAGAAGATTGATATTGCGTTTTTATACAAATATTTCCAAGGGGGAATTTGCTACAGTTCCAACACCTTTAAGAAAATATCTGTCATAACGGCAGTGGCTCCCCACAATAGTTCGCCGTTGTAGGGATGGTAAACAATCAGGCCATAGGGGCGCCCTGGCAATTTGAATTCCCAACGATTACTCTTGTTTGCCAGCCAGGATAACGGCATCGTGAAAACCCGTGCTACTTCAGCATTTTCCACGCGGAAAGCATACGGCCACCTTACTACGCCTACTACCGGAGTGACCCGGAAACTGGTGATGGTGATCATAGGCGCCAGCCTTCCCAAGAGGTGCACATCCTCCTGTTGGATTCCTACTTCTTCATTGGCTTCTCGTAATGCGGTTTGCTCGGGCGTCGCTTCCCCAGGATCGCAGGCACCGCCGGGAAAAGAAACCTGTCCCTTGTGGGATTCAACTTTATTTGTGCGGCGCGTGTACAGCAAATTCCATTCGTCCTCAAACCAGACCAATGGGATCAACACCGCAGCGCATCTGGGTTCTTTGCCATTCGGATCTTCGGCTTCGTTGTAGATTTCACCATCCTGATTCTTATCCCAGGCGATGCGCAGTTTTTCTGTGATGTAACTTTCTGTCAGGTTGGGGAGTGTCATAACTTTAGATCTATCACGTACAGAAGTGATAAAAAACTGTATACTCTAGCCTTTATCCTGTGGAGCTTGTTCTGCAAGCAATTCTTGCGCGCGCGGATCCTCACTGGGCTCGATACGCCGTCCGAAGATCAGAAAACCGGTATGTGCCACCATCCTGTCGGTGGGGCGCAGGCGCGAGGGCTCAGGTTTGTAATATCTCAACAGCACTTCACACATTTCGAGGAAAGCGAACCTGTGACGGCGCAGTGCATGTAGCAAGGTTTCTGCCTGATTGGCCGTGGGGATTATGCCACAGAAGAAGCCGCCCGGCTTGAGTGCAGCGCGGACCTGTTGGATATAATCGTATGGGTTTGGAACGTCCAGGAAGAAGGCATCTGCATCGGTTTCGTCGAAGCCGTCTTTAATGTCACGCAGCTTGAAGTCCACGCGCGAATCGAGACCGGTGCGTTTCAGGTTTTTACGCGCCAGATTTTGCATGTCTTCTCGTTGTTCATAGGAGATAACGCGGCCATCAGGTCCGACAGAATACGATAACGCGATCGTCATAGCCCCTGAGCCTGTTCCCGCTTCGATGACTTTTTGCTTCGGTCCGATGCCCATAGTCAGCAGAATAAAGCCGATATCTTTCGGATACAGGATTTGGGTGTTGCGCTTCAGGTCGAGCAGCAGGTCGGCGATGGCCGGTTGCAGCAAGAAAAACGCCGCTCCAAGGTGACTGAATACCTGCGTTCCCCAGGACAGGCCAATCAGATCATCGTGCTTGAGCACGCCGCGATGGGTTTGAAAATCCCCGCCCGGAATGAGCGGGAAGATAAAACTTTTGTGTCGTAACCCGACCAGTTGCACCAGGTCGCCGGCTTGAGTGTGAGTGGATTTGGTGTTCCAGGGCATGGAGCTATTTTACCTTACCCTCATCGTCCGGTGTTTCATTGGAATCATTGGGCACGGTCTCCATTTCCTGTGGAAGCGGGGATTGTAAGGATGGGACCCGAAAACGGCGGTTGATTGCAAAGAACGCTATGAGCATGCCACTTGCCAGGATGAAAAGTAGACCGGCTCCACCGATCGTCATAAGAGTGCCAAGAAAGTCGAAGTCTGGCATGGTCAGCATCACACGGATTCCGCCTGCGACCGAAAATACCGCACCCGCGTTCCAGAAGGCGTGCAGGAGGACGGCTGTCAGGGCCATTGCGATCATCCTGAAATATCTTTTTTCCAAACGCGCATATGCAATACCCCACCCAAAGAGTCCGGTGGCCAACATGTGCATGCTGCCACTGACCGCGCGCATCCCCAAAGTGACTGCCCAGGTGTCGTCCGCAGTCAAACTGGCGGAGAGGCTCTCTGCCAGTGCGAAACCTGCGCCGCTCAAGACACCCATCGCAAATCCCTGGGTGGGAGAAGTGAGACGGTCTGCTACAAACCAGATCCCCAATGATTTGGCAGTCTCTTCGATGAGTGGTACGAAAAAGGATAAAATCGCCAGAGCTGTCAGTAAGGCCAGTGGATTATTTAGCAGGGGACCGACTGCATGGATCAGGCTGTCCATATCGGGCGCAGCTTCGATTTGGTGGATCAACTCCTCGGCTTGTGCCATGAGATCCGGATTAAATCCCAGAAATATAGCCACGATAAGGACTCCCATCGCGATAAGTGTGATTTCTGCGATGATTGCCAGCAACGGACTGAGCGTCATCCCAATCCCGAAAACTCCCCAGGCACGTTGGCTGGAACCAAGGGTGATGCGATTGATGCTCAAACGCAGAACCAAATAGATCGGCAAAGCGATAGACAGAAAATGCAAAACCGGTATATACCAGCCCGCCCCGGGCGCATTGTAATAAAGTGTTGCCAGCGCTAAAACAAGAATCCACAAAACCGGAATGAGCACCCACATCCATGGACGCAATGGAGGCAGAGCTATCGGATTGAAACTTCGCCCGCGTAAACGTTGCAGGCTGAGCCAGGTGACCGGCAGCAGGAGCGTTCCGATCACAATCAAAGTACTGCCCGTCAGAATAGTTGCCAACGGGCCAACATCTGTCGCTTGTATAAAACTTTCATTTATGGCGACAAAGATAAAAATTCCGATCCCGGAAGTGATGGCCAATAGCGCCCCGCTCAACCCAAAAATGATCATAAGGATGGAGCGCCATTCTATATTGCGTGGCTGTGAATCCATGCTACTTCTCCTCGATGTTGACTGTGATAAGTTTGTCGCCTGGCGGCAGGTTGAGGCCCGGTTGCGGATCGCGGGCTGTTAACTGTTCCAGTACATCCATGCCGCTCAACAATCTTCCAAAAATCGTGTAATCGCCGTTCAGGTTTGGTGCGGGTGCGTAGGTGATGAAGAATTGGCTGCCGTTGGTGTCCGGGCCGGAATTCGCCATACCCACCACGCCGGCCTGGTCAAAACTAAGCGAGGGGTCGATCTCGTTGCTGAACATGTACCCCGGATTTCCCTGGCCTGTTCCACTGGGGTCGCCGGTCTGCGCGACAAAACCGGGCAACACACGATGAAAGGTGATGCCGTCGTACCAGCCCTGCCGCGCTAGGAACACGAACGAGTTTACCGTGTACGGGGCTTTCTCAGGATAGAGTTGCAACACGACCTGTCCCTTTTCGGTTTCAAGCGTGGCGATGTATTGCTTGTCCGGATTAATCGTCATAGGCGGACATTCGGCAAATTGACTATCGCCCAGTTTGATCAGGTCGATAACCTCATTAAAGGCGGCATAACTGGTGGGACCACGATAGATCTGCCCATTGACGAGGATGAACGGCAGTTTTGGGATGCCAATACGAGTGCCTTCCTCCGCAGCGGCCCGGACCTTTTCAACTGTTTCCGTACTATTGAAATCGACCGTAAACTGGGTCTGATCCAGCTCGAGTTCAACTGCACGAGCCGTGACCCAATCTTCAAAGGAATTCACCGGCAATTCGACCCATTCGGCCTGTCTTTCGAACAACAGATCGTGCATTTCCCAGAACTTTCCCTGGTTGGCTGCTGCCTCTGCGGCCTGAGCAGCCAACTCGGCTTTATCGAAATGCGCGCTAAAAGGTAGATAGCGGTAGACGATGCGTACATCCTCTGGGTGGTTTTCGAGCAGTAGTTGCGACAGAGGCAGGGTATTGCAATCTGTGCACTGGAAATCGTTGTAGATCACGATGGTCACCGCGGCATCTTCCAGGCCGCGCACATGGTCATCAGCGCTGACAGGCGCGAA
>JASFRG010000125.1:0-14496 GCA_050115035.1 Anaerolineales bacterium
CCTATTTGCGGTATCGTCCAAAACGATATCAATGTGATCACTGCGAAAAGAAACCGACAACGACCCAACGCCTGGACTGGCAGGAGAATGACAGTCCGAATACCATGGCGTATGATGAGTACATTTTTTTGCAGATCGTCAACTCAACAATAGAAGATGTGAGTGTAAAAGAGCGAATGTCGTATGACAGTGTTCTGGGCGTGATGGAGCGTCGTATCAATGTTGAAACAGATTGGTCTGTATACCATTCAATCGGTGTGATGGGCTTAGATGAGATTGCCATCAAGAAAGGTCATCGAGATTTTGTCACTATTGTGACAGGACGTTTGAAGAATGACCGTATTGTCATCTTGGGCGTTTTACCAGATCGACAGAAAGACACGGTGATTGATTTCTTGCGTTCTATTCCGGTACGTTTAGTGAACACGATCCACACAGTATGTTGTGATATGTACGAAGGGTACACCGAAGCTGTCCGAAAAGAACTCCCCGTAGCTAAGATTGTTGTCGACCGTTTTCACGTCACTCGATACTATTACAAGGCTGCCGACAAGCTGCGCAAACAAGAACTCCGACGATTGAAAAAAGAACTCCCTGAAGATGAATACAAACAACTCAAAGGCAACATGTGGGCCTTCCGCAAAAGATGGGCTGACCTGGAACCCGAAGATCGCAAAGTGCTGCGGCGGTTGTTTTCTCATTCGCCTGCTCTGAAACAAGCCTATGATCTACGGGAAGGTCTGACGGACATCTTCGAACTGGCCATTTCTAAACAGATCGCGCAAGGCAAGCTTCGTACCTGGATCAAAAGAGTACAGCAAACTGAACTGACTTGTTTCGATGATTTCATCAAAACTTTGGAGAATTGGTTCGACGAAATCACCAATTACTTCATCAATCGCGACACCAGTGGATTCGTTGAAGGGTTCAACAACAAGATTAAGGTACTCAAACGACGCTGCTATGGCATTTTCAACCTTCAGCATTTGTACCACCAGCGTATTTACCTTGATCTTGAAGGCTTCCGACTCTTTGCCGTCCATGAGGTGTCCACCATATGCGGCTAAACCCCGGCAATTCCTAATGAGCCTCGCCATTTTGGATTTATCCTTGGCCATATTAGGGTATTCTATCAAATGCAGGCTGCCGCCTTTTCCGTTCAACCCTGCCTACTTAACTTCCACGATTGGAATATAGGTAATTCCCTTTGAATATTGACCTGGAACATTTGCCACAGAGTCGCAGAGTTATTAATAAGACTTCTTGCAAAAGATAATCGATTAGGTTCGCTCTCGGTGGCGTCTCGCCGCCGCCCATCGGGATGCCTGCAAAGGACGACGACGAGAGCAGTTATGCAAGTAGGATTACCAGCGGATACAGAGATTCTTGAAGACATTACTCTCTTGCAGGAATACTGACTTGCTGTTCCTGCCTTTCACCCTGTGCAGTGATCGGAACCTTCTTTTCGGAATGTGCCGCAATCTGCTTGACAATGTACTCGGCGTCCCGTGAGACTCCCTGAATCATGGTCGAGGACAGGGCGTAGAGGAAGCTCAGGCCGACGAAATACAACCCCGGCTGGCTTTGTACCACGCCTCGCCTGTGTTTTGGCTCCAACTCTCCCATAATGGGAAGATCGATCCACGAAAAGCCGGGAGTAAAGCCTGTGCTCCAGATCACATTGGCTACCTCTAATACGCGGCCATCCTCCAGCAAGGGTAGTCCATTCTGTATACCTTCTGTTCGAGGCACACGCTTCACGCCAGCCTCGACCAGATCTTCTGGCTTGGTTCGGATGAGCTGCCCACCTTCAGAAAGAAACTTGGGGCGTATCTTACGGCCGAGCGGCGTATTGATGGTCAGCAGGTGGTGAAAGAGGCCTCGCAACACCAGGCGCAGCAAGATGATTCGGGCAGCGGCGCCTTCAATGCGGAATGGCACATGACCGGTATCCCTGCCCGATAACCACGTCTGGTGTTCCCGTGATACCTCGATGCCAATCTCGGCCCCCGAGTTGCCCGCTCCGACGATGAGAACGCTTCCGTCTTGTAACTGGTCGGGGTTGCGATAATCGACGGAGTGCATCTGGCGAATACCGGGATCGAGCTCCCGGGCGAAGTCGGGGATGCGGGGTTTCTGGAACGTGGCCATCGCCACCACGACATTATCCGCCTGGAAGCGTTGATCACCCGCCGAGAGCGTGAAACGGTTTCCTCGTCGAGTCAGATGATCTACCATGACACCTGTGCGAACTGGCAGGTTAAAGTGGGCCGCGTAGTCTTCGAGATAGTCGGCCATCTTATCTTTGGTGGGAAAGGAATGGGGGGATGCCGGGAAGGGCATGCCGACCAGTCCGTCATAGCGTGCCGGGGTGAACAGGCGCAGCGAATCCCAACGGTTGCGCCAGGCATCGCCGATGCGCTGATTGGCATCCAGGATGACGAAGTCACGTCCCGCCTGTTGAAGGAAGTAACCGGTCGCCAGGCCAGATTGCCCTGCGCCAATTACAATCGTGTTATAGGTGCGAGTATTTTTATTCATGTTCGGTTCTCCTTTCCTAATTGGTCTGTTGCGATAAGCCCTGTTTTTCTCTCATCGTGGCCTCTTGCTGATGCGGCCGCAGGTTCTCTTTGATCACGCGCCAGACGATGCGAGGGTGCAGCATGCTGGGCGGCGGCGCGACCATATTGATCACCTTCAGGAAGGCGATAGAAACCTGCGGGTCGTTATGGGCTGCAAGATGCAGCTTGCTGATATACCAGTTGAGGAAGCGCACAATGGGAGTGCGCGGTCCTTCGATTTCGGGATAAGCCAGGTCATTTCCCACAGCAGCGCTCCAGGAAACATCGATGATCTTGCTGGCTTTGGCGAAGAAGCGCTCTGCCAGCCGACCTCGACCGTTAGAGAGACATTCTCCGAGTGCCTCGGACTCCAGGGCCGCTACGGTCATGCCCTGACCGTAAATGGGATTGAAACTGCAAAGTGCATCTCCCATCACCAGGTATCCCTCGGGGAAACGCGCCAGCTTTTCATAACGGTGGCGCAGGTTGGCCGGGAATTTATAGGGGACCGGCTTACCAAGTGGTTCGGCGTTTTTGACCACATTGTAAATTTGCGGCGCTGGTAACCGCTTGGCCGATTCAAGAAATCCCTGGAAATTTGTGGACGTGTGTTCGCCCAGATACCCGCCCAGCGTTACCACCCAACGATCCCCATCCTGAGCTAACATAACGCCCAATCTTTTGTTCGGCGGCGTGGTCAGGAAGACGATCCCTTTCAAGCCTTGCAAATGTTCCGGCTCTCGGCGAAAATAACAGGTGGTATATCCCATGCCGATCTTTACTTCTTCCTCATTTGGTCGGCCATATCCCAGTTTCTCCAACCAGACAGGGCTGTGTGAGCCACGTCCGCTCGCATCGACCACCAGATCGGCTGCCACCGTTTCCTCGGCATTGCCAGCCTGACGATCAACCAGACGCACGCCTGTAACCCGAGCTTTGTCGGCGGTTGTACCCAACCCCGAGACATTGCAGTTCTCTCGTGCCCGCACATTTGGCAATGCCAACACGCGAGCGCGGACCGCAGCTTCTAATGTGGGCCGGGAGACGCCGACGCCGGTTATGCCGCTGTGGCCAGGTTGGTGATAACCGCCACTGTGGTGCCAGCCTATTTTTTGACTTACATCCGTGATATGGGCGGCTCCCAAATGGGTCAAATCCTCCGTCAAGCCAGGTAGATAACTTTCCATGATCTGACGGCCACGCTCCAGCAAGACGTGGGTGTGTTTGCCTTGCGGTACACCCTTACGGTTTTTCCCCGCCCCTGGAAATGCGTCTCGTTCCAACAGAGTGACCTGCTCGAAATGGTCAGCCAGCACCCTGGCTGTCAGGAGTCCCGCCATGCTGGCTCCGATGACAATCGCATTTTTTCTGGTTTGTTTCGACATCTGATACCTCCATAAAACTTTGTTCCTTTTCGACTGCCTTTAGCATAGGACAAAGGAAACGTAGCGTCATGCCCCGAACGGGGTATTTCGGTGGGGTATTCTGGATGTCAACAAAAATGGATAGTTAGTGATTTAACAGGTCCAGTTCTCTGGCTTTGGATGCGGCCTCGGTGCGGCTATGGACCCCCAATTTCTTATAGATATGACTGGCATGCTTTTTAACCGTTCCAGCAGAAACGACCAACTTTTCAGCGATCTCAGGGTTGGTCAGCCCGGCAGCCATCAATCCCAGAACATCTATTTCTCTCTCAGTGAGCGGTTCCGGTAATACGGATTTTTTGGGAGCAGGAATCCCCTCGCCGAAAGCTCCCAGCAGTTTATCCACATAGTCGATCATGACCTGTCGGGAGCGGGCTTCCTGCAATAAGCGGCCCATCGATATCCCCAGGTCAGCGAATAAGCGCACATAACCCTCGGGCTTTGCCAGACGGAGCGCGTGTTCCAGGGCGGTCATGACCCGTGGCTTATCGCCTCGTTTCCAATGCAGGAGCGACTGAAGCACCAGTGCTTCGATGTGGAGGCCTGCCCGGCCCTCGTCCTTCACTTTAGGAAGAACATCATCTAGAAGTTCCTGCGCAGAGATGAGCGCTTCTCTATCCCCTTTGGCAAGCAGCAGGCGAGTCAGGGCAAGTTGATCGAGCTCATCCCCAAGTGGATTTTCGAGCGAAGCGTTTTTTAATTTCGAATCGGCCCAATCGATGGCCTTTTCTAATTCGTTCTGTGACAGCCAGATGTCCAGTTGGAGGCGCTCGAAGCGACTGGTCCAATGCGCGAATTGCGCGCTTTCAATTTGCGGACGAGCCTGTTCAAGGTAGACACTCGTCTGTTCGAAATCGCCTTCCGTCAATTTCAAGCGAGCAGATAGCAGGTAACCGGCAATCAAGGAGCGCACGTCCCCCCCCAGTTCTGCGCGTTTGAGCCCCTCAGCCAAATGTTGCCGGGCTTCCCCAAGTTCGTTCCATTCATAATGAAGCTCGGCGAGACGAATATATACCCAGCCGATGAGCGGCAGCGGAAAATTACCGCGATTTGCACGTTGCTGGATAGCTGTCAGGGCTTTGTTCCAGTAGCTGGCGGCGTTCTGTAGATGGCCCTGTCTTAGTTCGAGATCGGCAAGAGCCCCATACACATGCACAGATTGAACCCGGAAAGTTGGCACTTCAGCATAGCCCAGCAGCTTCAGGTAAGACTCTTTCGCTTCTTCCCAACGCCCATTACGGCGATAGGTATCACCAAGCGCGCCGTAAATGCCGGCCCGGAAGTCGAGATCATTTTCGGATAGGATTTGTAATGCCTGCCGAGCGAAAGCCTCCGCCCGCGCCATATCGTTTTGGAAGCAGGCGATATTGCAGCGCATGGCGGTGACTCTGGCTTGGTGAAACTCTACATTTTCTTCGGTTGCAAGCGCCAGCTGCTCTACCCGGTCCAGGCGTCGGGCGCAGGCTTCAAACTGGCCTGTAACCAACAGGATACCAGCCTGGGCAAGCGCGATTCCGGGGTATTTCTCCTGCCACGTTTCGGGTAACGCTGCAAGCCAGTCCTGGACAATTTTGATTTCGCCGCCCAACAATTTTACGATAAGATAGCGCTCGAAAATTTGGGACACCCCCTGAAAATCTTCCCCATCCACTGCGTGACGAAAAGCAATCTCTGGAAAGCCCTGCGACAGGTACCATTTCGCCGCTCCCCGGTGGAGTCGGCTGATTTCCTCAGGATACCGTCGGTCGAGCTCTTCCTGCAGGAAATCGGCGAAGAGCGGATGGTAGCGGAACCATTTGCGATTCTCGTCCAGTGGCGTCAGAAACAGATCTTTCTCTTCAAGAGCCTCCAGCATCTTTTGCCCACCATTTTGTCCGGTAACAGCATCACACAAATCAGCACACATGCGGTCCAGGATGCTGGTCTGGAGCAGGAATTCCTGCGTATCGAATGGAAGTTGATCCAGCACGTCTTCACGCAAGTAATCGGCAATGAAGCGCTGACTTCCGCTGATGCTCCGCTTATCGGTTCTCCCGGATCCCTGCCGTTTCGCCAGTGCAATCAGTTGCAGACCTACGATCCAACCTTCCAGTTGGGATTGAAAGCTTTCTAATTCTTCAGACGCCAGATCCAGCCCCATCCCATCTACTAGGAAATCCACCGTTTCTTCCGGTGAGAAACGCAATTCTTCGGCTCGAAACTCAAGCATCTCGCCGTGCGCTCGATAGCGGGCCAGGGGAAGTGGCGGCTCCCCTCGTACTGCCAGCACGAAGTGCAGATTTGGCGGCGCATGATCAAGCAGGAAAGAGAGCGCCTGGTGAATGGATTCATCTTCGATCAGGTGATAATCATCGAGAACGAATGTAATCTGGTCAGGCGACTCGCTGGCTGAATTAATAAATGCTGATAGAACTGCACTTGTTTCTGGCGAGCGTGCATTCAGGAGCAGACCTAACGGCCTCTCGCTGATATCTGGCTGTACCTGTTCCCAGCCTGCCAACAGATAACGGAGGAAGCGCAGCAAATCGTTATCCTCCTCATCGACTGATAACCACGCCAATGGGAAACTACTACTCGCACGCGCCCATTGCGCCAGTTGCGTGGTCTTGCCGTAGCCAGCGGGAGCTGAAAGCAAAATGAGCTTGTACTGGGGAATGCCAACTTCAAGCGCATCGACAAGCCCTGCGCGTTGTATCGCGTAAGGTGGTTGTCGTGGAATCTGCAGTTTGGTTACCAGAAGAGAATCATCCATAGCAAGCTATATCATACACCCTCATTAAATTTTCGCTTTTGGATTGGGAACAAGATTACATATATTTCCTCACTCGATTTTTATATTTCCTGTATGTTGAGCCGAACTTTTGCTCAAGCCATCTTTCTTCTTTAGTGATTTCTATGAGATGAATATAAACCATGATCAGTGGAAAAAAGACGACCAGCCAGATTGAATTTAGGATAAATGTGATTCCCAAATAAATCAGCGACCAGCCTACATACATTGGATTTCTGCTACATGCATAAGGACCGCTTGTGACGAGCCTTTGTGGTGAGGAGATTTCCATTTTGCCAACTTCAATCGTTGCCCAGATTGAGAGAATTATTCCAAGGACAATTAACGGCCAACCGATAAGGTGCCCGATCCATGATAAATGAAAGAATTTTACCTTAAAGAAAAAGTGAAGTAGTACGCCTAGAACAATGCCAAAGATGTGAGCCTCTGGAATCGGGATGTTCTTCAATTGCATTAACTATCCAGGTGCGTGATTACCCCTTAACATAAGATAACTTTTCACGGATCAAGCCATCCCTCACCTGGAAGATATCGACACCTCGAACGTGCCCCTTTTCTCCGGATTCATCGATCCAGTCATATCTCCAGCGCATCACACAGCGATATCCCATACCGAAAACCTCCTCGATCTCAATGTGGGCCTGGGGCGACTCGCGGAAGAACTCCTGCCAAAACTGTGTGACCGCTTCCTTACCCTTATACACAGTGCCATCTGGGGCCGGGGCAGTGTTTTCGAAGACACAGTCGTCGCTCATAAATTCCATCATTTCCGCGACGTCATGCCGGTTGAAGGCCTCGTTGAACGCCAGGACAACGCGGGTCGCTGATTCTATCTTGGACATACGAGTTGGGCTCATCATGTACCTCCTGCGAACAATCATACTATACGGGGTGTTTTCTCAAAGGGGAATCTTTATCATCTGTCAGGGACGGTCGTCGGATTTGGTGGGAACCGGTTTATGAAATTTATTCGCGGTTGAGCATTTTTTTCGCGAAAACCTTCCATTCCCCATTCTCTTCTTGTTGTCTCAGCAACATCTCCCATACTCCAGTATCCTGATTCCAGGTGAAAGTATTGGAGAAAAGGCCATTCGGATACTCGAACAGAAACTCTATAGAATCATTGCGACGCTTACCATTACCCACGGTCTGCGCAAAGCTCGCGCCAAACGTGTCGAAGAGATGCATCGAATACGCTTCGGACTCGTCGTGGTAGCCAAGCATGTAAACAGCTTCATATAACGGCTGATCTTGTGTATCAGATCCTTCATCTATACAGTGGACTTCTAGGAACTGCCCCTGGATCACCCAACGCGCATTGACCTTTTGTCTCAACTCGGTTGAGCCCATGTTGCCGGTCAGAGTCCACGAACCGACCAGTTTATCAAGGAAAACATCAAACATAAGTCAGGTTCTACTCCGGTTCATTCAACTCCTGGACTCCGGGCACCCAGGAAGCGAACTTCTTGAGCAAATCAGGAGGCGCCAGGGCGCCGATATAAACACCGAACAGCACGAACAGGCCGCCGAGCAGCAGGGCAATGGTAATAGGTTCATCAGCGATCCAGGAAGCGGAAACGACCGTCACAACCGGCATGAGAACCAGTGAATAGGAGGTAGCAGAAGCTGTCCAACGGGTGAGCACGTACAGGGCCAACACGAACGTACCAACCGAACCGAAAAAGATCAAGTAAAGAAGAGCTGTCCATGTTGGGAGCAGGCTGGGGAGTTGGGGAATCTCGCGCGCGAAGCCGGATGTCACAAATAAAATTGCTGCTCCTGTCCCCATCGCAAGCGCGTTGGTTGTGATGGGATGTGTCTTCGGAAAGGTCTTGAAAAGCACGATCGATTCGGCAATACAGGCGGCCGCCAGGACCGCAGCCAGCAAGGAAATCAGGGGCACATTATCAATCAGACTGTCGCTGAAAATTATGGCAATCCCACCCACAGCCAGCAATCCCCCGGCCAGCACTCGCCACTGGAAGGATTCCTGGCGATGTGCTATGGCGAGCAGAAAGGTCAGGAGTGGCACGAGCGCCAGGATCACCTGGAACAATCCCGCCGGGACCTCTAAAAGGCTCCAGTAAATCAAGGCATAACTAAAGCCGAATTGGAGTGCGCCGAAAATCAGGGCTCCGATCAGGGAGCGCCCATTGGGCAATGGCAGTCGCATGATAAGGACAATCAGGAAAAGGATCAGCGAGGCGGCTGCAAAACGGAGCCCCGCGCCGAAAAAAGGCGGCAGTTCCACATTGCTGAAGCGGACTGCGATGGCGTTATTCCCCCCTAAGATCGTTGAAATAATGAACGCAATAATCGTGAGTCTTTCTGGTCGTTTTTTTTGCATGATATATACTCCAAACTTCTAAAATCAGTAGGTGTTTAGCGATGAAACCTGTATTTGTTTGCTCGCCCCACGTGCTCGGTAGTTGTTCTCAGAAAAAGGATTTTCCCATGCTCCTAAAGGATACGATCTTCGATCTCCCAGGCATGGTCGATCACATGCCAGGCAACCCGCCGGACGAAATACCGCGGGGACCAGCGTTTCCCACCACGCGGTCCCTCGGTTGGAAGTTTACCGCGAGCTGCTGCCGTAAACCCTTGCAAGATCTCATCCCGGATGCGGGCGAGTCTTTCATCCGAGTCGGTTTCCTGGAAATCTTCGATTTTCCAACCAATTTGCTTGAGATAACTCTCGTCCGCACCGATGACATGCCCGATAATTTTCTCCAGATCGCGGCCACCGCCTCGTGGTCCCTTGCGTAATTTCTTCCCATTGGCGTCTTTGATGGCCTGATCAAATGCGGACCAATAGGATTTCAACAACGTTTTGAAGCGCTCCAATTCATCTGCTTCAACAGGTTCTTTATCGCTAGATACTGGCATATCTGGTGCGCCAAAATCCGTTGTGCGGTTGCCCTCCAGGCGTTCGACGATGTTGAAAGAAGATATGTTCTCCGGCGCTTCGTATCCGAGACCTGCCGGTTTTACGATCTTCGCATATCGCGGACCAGAATCAAACAGCGCTTGCAGAGCAGACTCTTCGTCTCGCCCGCTTCGGCACCAACCCGGCCATGCGACAGACCCGGCGAAAATCCGTTTTTCGCCAATTTCAAGATATACATCGTATTTTTTAGGCGACATGGGCACTACATCTCCTGACAATTTTATTCCCGTTGCTTATACGTTTGACAGAAAAGCGAGTACACTGCGGTTGAATACCTCCGGTTTTTCCATGTTCAGCATATGCGCTACACCAGGGATTACGACTTTTCTGCAATCAGAAATCTCTTCGGTTAATTTATCTACCAACCCAAGCTTTTCTTCCAGATCAAGATCACCGACCATTATCTGGACAGGAACCTCAACCTCTCCTAAGCGCTCTATCGCCGGTGGCTCCAAGTCAATTTCTTCTACATCGTCCGGTATTTCTTTCCTGAAAATATTCAATTGCATCTCTCGCACCAGTTCTCTGACATCCGCGCTGACCTGGTTGGATTCCCGGTGTGGTCCGTCTACCCATAGCCTTAGATTTATTTCCGTAGCCCCCTCTAAATCATCCTTTTCCAACGCCGCATCTTCCTCGTCCCAAAACTGCCTGACACGCTCAGACGGGCTGGCTCCGCTGACACTTGGTGCCCCTAAAACCAGCGCGTTGACATACTCTGGATGAGCCAACGTGAAATCCAACGCGATCAGCCCACCGAATGAGATTCCCAACAAGTAAACAGATTCGATACCCAGAAAATCGAGCAATGCCTTGATGTCTTCACGGTTCGAGAATGAACCCGATGGCATATTCGAGCGTCCAAAGCCGCGCAGGTCGAAACGGATCACCTTAAATTCTTTTGAAAACGCTTCGAATTGTGTCTCCCACATGCGGCTGTCCGCAACGCCAGCGTGCACCAGGAGCAATGGATGACCATTGCCTTTTACCTCGTAATACAGTTGAGTGCCGTTGATTTCTGCCATACCTGTTGTCATGTTGTTACTCTCCATGTTATTCATATAGAAATTGGGCTAAAGTAATGTAACAGAATCACCTACAGCGATTCTGCCACCTGAAACGACCTTTGCCATGATTCCCATACGTCCAGCTGCTTGTTGAGGAGTTTTGCCCTGTATGTGCTCGAAACGCTCGCAACCGGTGCGCTGGCTGATCACCTCCACAATGGCGGCATCACCGATTTGCAGCTTATCTCCTACCGCAAGATTACCCATGTCGAGCCCTTTGATGTCGATCTGCTCCCCCATTTGACCGGGCAGTGTGCTGAACCCCTCCTCGCGCAACGCTTCCAGAGTTTCATACGACATGATATTCAAATTGCGCTTGGGGTTTCCGCCTTTGCGGTCGCCTTCAATACCGTATCCGGCGACCAAGTTGGCGGAGTCAAGGGGAGTACGGAGGTAATGATCTTCCTGATCAGGGGCTGTGCCTTTTGGTTTGTAAACGATGCTGGTAACACTGGTCATACCATTTCAATCCTTTCACCAATAAACCTGACAGTAATGCTTTCAAATTTGCTTAATTTCCATAAGTATAGCATCCCCCTCAGTCCACCAGTTTTTCACTCGCTCAAGGCATTATGTGATAAGGCAGCCGTCACACCGAGACCGATATATACGCTCCCAACGACATAGCGATCCGCGCGCAAAAAAGATTTGTTTTTCTTGAGCCAACTTCCTGCCGTACTTGCCATCAGCGCGTACATGCTATCTGTCACAATAGCCATTAGCACGAACAGACCGCCGAGAGTCAAAAATTGCAGAGTCACTGCCCCGGCTGATGGATCAACAAACTGAGGCAGAAAAGCCAGAAAGAATAGCGCCGTTTTTGGGTTGAGGGTGGCTACCAACACACCTTGCGAATAGATACGCCGTAGGCTCTGACGTTGAACTCTGGCGATTTCATGACCCTGGTCGCGTGCCAGCAAACGCCGAATACCCAGATATATAAGATATGCTGCGCCCAGATATTTGACAACCGAAAATGCCAGCGCCGACGACATCAGAATAGCCGATAAGCCCAAAGTTGCCGCCAGCACATGTAGGGAATTGCCGCTCTCGATGCTGAGCACCGACACGAATCCAGCCAGGCGGCCCTGGTCCATGTTGCGGGCAATGATATAAAGCACAGCCGGGCCTGGCGTGAGCAGCAGGACCAATGCAGCCAGAAGAAATACGGGTAAATTTGGGAGATGGATCATAGACACCTGATTATCCATTCCCTTTCATAAATTTATCGAGTCCACTTCGTGCTTCTTTGCGGATGCCGACTTGCACGAAAGACGCCCAACCCAGGAAGGTACCCAGCGGGCCTAGTGCCATCGAAGCCCACTTCCACAGGTTGAACCTGTCCGTGTGGCGGCTGATCACCCCATCTTGAAATTCAAACTTTGCCTCGATGACGTTGTGCACACGGCGCTTGCTCATGGAAAATGTGTACCAGGCTTCCCAATGAGCACTGCCGGTGTACTCGTCAGCTTGGATGTCTCCGAACTCGATCTTCAAATCTTTGCCGCGCTCACACAACATGCGCCACATAGACGTCGCTTCCGGTCCGCGCAACGTATCAAAGACCGGGTCCGAAAAGATGATATCGGAACTGTAGCAGGCATTCATCCCGTCCGCATCGCGATTCTGGAAGGCTGTGTAAAACGATTTGATCAATTCAACATTTGGGTGCATACGACCCCTTATTTAAATCATAAAGCGCCGGGGAATGTACCCCAGCGCTTCGCGCGTATCATTCAACCTGATACTTGAACGACAACTTCACCTTTACCCTGTAGGCACTGACCTTGCCATTTTCGATGATCATATCCTGTTCAACAACCTCCGCAACGCGCAGATCATTCAGGCTTTTCGCAGCGGTAGCAACCGCTGCCGCGCCGGCCTTTTCCCAGGATTCAGTGCTGGTCCCAACCAGTTCGATGACTTTGTAAACGCTTTCCGTCATTCCATACTCCTTTCATCCTAAAAACTAACCAATCCGACAATAATAGTATAGCATGGCTGTCAATCGGTTTCGACCAGCCTCCAGAATAGCAGCATCGCCAGGATAGCCATTACAGCCCCGAAGAAGAAGGGTGCGGAGGCGCCGAATCCGGTCCACGAACCCACTCCTTGCCAGAGAGCGCCCGCGATAACGGAGGCAGGTAAGGCCGAAAGTCCGACCGCGGCGTTAAGCAATCCGTAAGCCGTGCCGCGTTTTTCATCTGGCACCAGGTCAGCTACCAGCGCTTTGGCCGTCCCTTCCGTTGCGGCGTAATAGACCCCGTACAATCCGAACAGCGCCCAGATATGCCAGCCCGTGGCCGAGAAAGCGAACCCGAGATAGACCAGCCCGTAAGCCAGCCAGCCGCCGATGATCAGCCTGCGTCGTCCGATTTTATCTGAGAGCGCCCCAAGCGGGCCCGATAAAGATGCGTAAATCGCTGTGAACGTCATCAGCATAAACATGGTCTGAAGAACCGATAGTCCACGTTCCTGGGCACGCAACACGATGAACGAATCGGATGAATTGCCCAGCGTGAACAGGACAACTGCCAGCAGAAAGTACTTGAAGCGCACATCCAGCCCTTTTAGACTCAACCGCAACTTCTCGGACCTCTGGCCTGCTCCCGCTACATCTTTCGCCCCCAAAGCCAGGACAATCACCGCTAACACCGCCGGGATGATACTGACCAGTACCGCTGTGCGGAAGGTGTCAACACTTAGCAGAGACTCGTTTGTCTGAGTCAGCCAGATGATAAGTGCCGCGATGCCGATGCCTATAAATGCGCCCGCCGTATCCCCTCCGCGATGCAGGCCAAATGCCAGTCCACGGGATTTTTCGTCGGTGCTGGCGGCTACCAGTGCATCCCGTGGCGCGGTGCGAATGCCTTTCCCGGCCCGGTCTCCAAAACGGACTCCCAGCACCCAACCCCACGAGTTGGCAAAGTACAGGAAGGGTTTCGAGAGCGTCGAGAGACCATATCCGAGCACGGCCAGCCATTTTCGATTCCCGATTTTGTCCGATAGCGCGCCAGAGTAGATTTTGAGCAAACTGGCTGTGGTCTCGGCGATGCCGTCGATCAGGCCGATGATGGTAGTGCGCACACCAAGAATGTTGGAAAGAAAGAGCGGGATGAGATAGACGATCATCTCTGAGGAGATGTCGGTCAAGAAAGAAGTAGCTGTCGCCGCCCAGATATTGGGATGCAGACTACGCAGTTTTGATATAAGTCCATTTGAGTTGGAGGACTGATTTCTATTCATATAAACACCCTTCGATAAAGATGTACTTATTATACAACTTGCACAGCGGTGCAGAAAACCAACTTGGCGAAAAAGCAAAGGATGAGTCAGACGCAAGGCGAGCAAGAACAGGCGCGAGATCAGCACCCACAAATGGGCAGTGATGGCCTCATAGGATGTCAACAGAAAAAAACGGGAAGGAATCAGGGTAGGATAAAATAAGAAGCACGGCATGTCAGATTCACAAAGAGGTTCTGCTTGGCAGAGGCCACACCGGCAGGCAGAGCACCGGACGTGAACTGGCATGCCGCTTGCTTCAGGAAGTATCGAAGCGGATTTGGTAACGGTCGCTGTTGAGGTTACAGAAAGCAGTGGGGGACAGACGCAAGTTGCGCCAGGCTTCCAGCAAGCGAAAAGCGATATTTCTGAGCGAACCGACACCCTGGGGAAAAGCCTGCCGAAACAGGCTACCTTTTTCCAT
>JASFRG010000126.1:0-14375 GCA_050115035.1 Anaerolineales bacterium
CTATCAAATTCGTCTCTTGGCTTTTTAGTGTCTCCATCCCCCAACTTTACCCTATTGTGCGAAATATCTTGTGCGAAATACCTTTGGTTCTTTATCGCTGCGATATTATTCGGACATTATGGCGTCTGTTATTGTGCTAAGCATTTGCAATTGGATAATGAATGCATCGCTTTCCCCCTTGGCTTTTGATAGTTTAGTTTATGAACAGCCCGTTTTTGCGGTAAGACCAACCGGGACTCTGTTCGTTATACGGGCCTCAGCTCTCCAATTTTTGGTGAGACAGGGATATCCTCTAATTCCAGAAAAGCTTCTACAACCCGCGGATCAAAATGTGTCCCAGAATCTGCCTGAATCATCTGGCGTACTTTTTCAGGAGGTAATGGTTCGCGATACGGGCGTTCGGAAGTCAACGCATCCCACACATCTACTACGGCAAATATTCGGGCTGCGAAAGGGATTTCTTCGCCTCGCAGGTTACGGGGGTAGCCCGAACCGTCCCATTTTTCGTGATGGCAATATGGGATGTCAATGGCCGGATGCAAAAAGTCGACCTCTTTCAACATGTCTTTTGCAAAATCGGGATGCAGTTCCATGTATTTTCGTTCTGAAAGAGTCAAGCTGCCCTTCTTAAGCAAAATATGGTCAGGAATTGCCATTTTGCCAATGTCATGCAACAAAGCGCCACGTTCAATATGCTCAAGCTCTTTACCGTTTATCCCCAATTTCTTTGCCAGCACCAGCGTGAGCGCGGTCACACGCTGAGTATGGCCTTGCGTCTCTTTATCTCGCAACTCCAATGTAAGCGCCCAGCCTTTTAATGTGGCTACATACGCATCCCTCAGTTCTTTGTTGGCTGCCTGCAAACCATCGAACAGGCGTGCATTATCAATCGCCACCGCAGCCTGATCAGCAAAGGCTGACAACATCTCGAGGTCATCTTTTTGAAACAAACCGGAGAACACCCGGCTGTCTACGAATATCACGCCTATGATTTCTTCCCTCAGTTTCAATGGGACACACAAGATCGAGCGCAGGTTATGTTCATGCACGCTTTTTTGCTGTTCGAAACGCGGATCTTCCTGAGCGTTGGTCGCCAACACCGGTTCGCCCGTTTCCGCCACCCGATGTACAATCGTTTTACTGACGGAAGACGTATCATTATCCAAACGGACATGATCCATGCCCCGTGCGGCTTCGATCTTGAATTCTCCCTGCTCATGACGCAACAAAAGTAACCCCCGCTCCGCGCGCATCAACGCGATAACAGAATCCATAACCTCGTCCAGCACCGCTTCCAATCCTTTAGACGAATTGATCGCATGTCCTACACCGACCAATGCCCGTAACTGTCGTTGGCTGGTATGTAAAATTTCTGAAACCTTGCTTTGCATGAGTTGCAATGAATTCGTTAATTTGCTCAAATCCTGAACGGCTGCTGATGCTACCGGATTCGAGATACCGGAAAGGCCATCCATCACCCCTAACAATGTAGTATTCAAATTACTAAATTCTTTTTGCAATGAGTGAATTTCGGCTGGATCTTCTTTCATGAAATGCTCCAAGTATCGCAATTTACAAATCAGTAATTCTAAAAAGTGCACAGTCAGGTAAACGCATGACGGAATAAGCGTTTATTCGTTACGTTCTAAAGAAAAATAGATCATAACGATCATTCTATCTGTGTTGCAGCCGCACCAATGCGTTCGTTAAGATGTTGTAATGCTATAATGCCAGGAATCATGAGAAATACTAATTTCATCCCCTTTACAGGTGTTGTTGTGGATATACGAAATTATCTTAATCGAATCGGTTTCGATGGACCCGTGAGACTGGATGTTGAAACATTATTTGGTCTGCACCGGACCCACCTGTTGACCGTCCCGTTTGAAAATTTGGATATCCACCTGGAAAAACCTATTGAACTTGATGAACAGGCGTTATGGAGAAAAATCGTTTTACAAGGGCGGGGTGGGTTTTGTTACGAATTGAACGGGATGTTCGCCTGGTTACTCCGACAAATCGGATTTGACGTCAATTACCTCAATGGTCGCGTTTACAACCATGCAGGAAAACGCGGACGCGAGTTTGATCATCTAACATTGCGTGTCAATATCCCCGGTGAAGCGTTCAGTTGGTTGGCTGACGTTGGCTTTGGCGATTCTTTCTTTGAGCCGCTGATGTTTGATTTTATTGGGGAGCAGGTCCAGGGCTCGCGTGCGTATCGCCTAGAAAATGTCAAAGATGGCATTGATTTGTTAAGACGGGAACATAATGGGAATTGGAGTCCTCAATACTTCTTCGATCTTCAGGCGCGTACCTTCCCAGGCGATTATCAAGCAAGCTGCAATTACCATCAAACATCCCCAAAATCAAGTTTTACACGAGAACGCGTGGTTTCTCTAGCCACACCGGATGGACGCATAACGCTAGACAGCAACAACCTGACACTTACAACCAATGGCAAACGCATCAAGCGACCGCTGAATGGAGAACAAGAATTTCGGGAATTTTTAAAATATTATTTTGAAATTGAATTATAGGTGTACCTTGTGTTGGCATCCCAGACAATAGGCAAAAGAGCAATCTGCTTGAGATTGCTCTTTTTGGTTATCTTCTCGATGCGAATATTTATCGAATCTTGAACATCTGCGTCAGCTTCATGGCCAGGTTTAAATCACCGGCCAGTTTGAGCTTGCCCTGCATAAAGGCCTGCATTCCATCCAATTCGCCGGTGAAGATTTTGACATAATCACTGGAATCGGCAGTCAAGGTCATCTTTGGGGCTTCGTGCTCACCCTGCTCGACTTCCACTTTTCCATCTTTGATGACAGCGTACCAGTCACCGGGCTCATCACCGGTAAACTTGAACTGGATGACGGCATCCAGGCCAGGAGCTTTCTCCGGCAGGAACGCACCGGGCATCTTGGACATCAGATCTGCTACTGTGAGGGGCATATTTTCTCCTTTGTATATTCAACCTGACAGGTTTTTAAAACCTGTCAGGTCTTTATTAATTATTGTAAATTCTCAAAGATCGCCGCGGCTCCCATCCCGCCACCGATACACATGGTCACCATGCCATATTTATTCTTACGGCGTTCCATTTCGTAAAGCAATTGTGTGGTCAACTTGGCACCTGTACAGCCTAATGGGTGACCAAGCGCAATCGCGCCGCCATTGACATTTACAATCTCTTCGTTGAGGCCGAGCTCGTGAATCACAGCCAGCGATTGAGCCGCAAAGGCTTCGTTCAACTCGATTAATTCAATATCTTCAAGTTTCATCCCGGCCTTCTCCAAAACCTTCGGTATGGCCGCGACGGGGCCGATCCCCATCAGTTCCGGCGGAACGCCCCCTACCGCGAAATTCACAAAGCGCGCCATCGGTTTGAGTCCCAGCTCTTCAGCCTTGTCGGCAGACATGATGATCACGCCCGCAGCACCGTCTGACATTTGGGATGAGTTTCCTGCTGTAGCCGTGCCACCCTCTTTGAAAGCTGGACGCAACTTTGCCAAACCTTCCATGGTCGAATCGCCGCGCGGACCTTCATCCCGCTTCACGGTGTATTTCCTTTTCTCAGCCTTACCATCCACGTACTCGATGACTTCCACATCGATAGGGATCAGTTCGGGATCGAATAATCCGCTTTCGACGGCTTTCGCCGCTTTTTGATTGGAGGCCAGCGCGAAGGCATCCTGATCCTCGCGGCTGACTTCGTACTTCATGGCCACATTTTCAGCGGTCAGGCCCATATTTGTAAAGTATTGTGGGTAATCAGAAGCGATCACTGGATTGGGCGAGAACTTGTATCCGGTCATGGGGACCATGGTCATTGACTCTGCGCCGCCTGCGATGGCGATGTCAATATCACCGGATTGGATGGCATAGGCCCCGTGGGCAATAGCCTGCACACCTGAAGAACAAAATCGGTTGATCGTCTCAGCCGGGACAGAGTCGGGCAAGCCCGCAGTGAGCGCAATCATGCGCGCCATGTTCATGCCCTGCTCACCTTCCGGGAAGGCGCAGCCGATGACCACGTCGTCGATTTCAGCGGGATTGACTTCCGGTGTCCGGTTGAGCAGTTCTTTGATAACGGCGATAGCCAGATCGTCGGGACGAACTGTCGCAAGCCCGCCGCGTTTGGCTTTCCCAACGGGAGTGCGCGCTGCGCTTACGATTACAGCATCTCTTGTTGTCATAGTGTTTCTCCTTAATTGGACACGGATTACACGGAGTTTACGGATTTTTTTGGTCGTTAAAGAACGCGCCGATGATAGACCCGGTCAAGCCTAAAAGTTTACCTTCAAATTTGTTCTTCGTCTGCGCCATAACCTTATCCGTCTAAATCAAATACGAATCCGTCTTATCCGTTAAATCCGTGTCCAAAATTCTCTAATTCCGCAGCGGCTTGCCGGTGTTCAGCAAAGCCCACATGCGCTCCTGAGTCTTCTCGTTGCCGCACAGCGACAGGAAAGCCTCACGCTCTAGGTCAAGGATGTATTGCTCGCTGACCCAGGTCGGTTTGCTCAGTTCGCCGCCAGCCAGCACGTGCGCCAGTTTGCTGGCAATCACTTTTTCGTACTCGGTGATGTAGCCACCCTGCGCAAACATCCATGCACCTACGAGCAACGCGCCACGCATGTCGCGCCCAGCTGCGTAGATCAGTTCAGGCGCAGGCGGAGCGTAACCGACGTCCACCATGTGCAGCACTTCCTTCTTAGCTTCGGTCAGTAAATGATCGCGGTTGATCACAATGCGATCCTGCGGGCCGAAGATACCCATGTCGCGGGCCTCCCATGCGCTTGTCGCCACTTTGGCTTGTCCGATTTGAAGGAATGCCCGCTGCAAGAAGGGCAATACTATGGCATCCTCCATGCGCATGGCTGGATTGATAACGCGCCGCATGATTTCCTTGGTACCGCCCCCTGCCGGGATTACGCCTGCCCCCAGTTCCACCAACCCAATGTAGGTTTCAGAGGCAGCCACCGCGCGCGAAGCATGCATCGAGACTTCACAGCCGCCGCCCAGCGCCATCCCCGCCGGGGCGACCACCACCGGCTTGGGGAAGTAACGCATGCGCATGTTCATGTTTTGTAGTTTCACCACAGATTCTTCTAGCTGGTCCCACATCCCCTGTTGAGAAGCGACCACAACCATGAACAGGTTTGCACCGGCGCTAAAGTTATCGGCTTCGTTGCCGATCACCACTCCATCGAATTCGGTTTCAGCACGGTTCAAGCCTTCATTGACGATCTCGAAAATGTCTTCGTCGAGGGCATTCATCTTGGTGTGGAATTCCACGCAGGCTACGCCATCGCCCATATCGTACAGGGTGGCGCCGGCGTTTTTCATGATCTCAGTTTGTTCTTTTAGCAGGATCAGGCCCGGGGTGCGTTCGATGCGGACGTAGTCCCCTTTGGTGACATCATATACACCGACCTTGGTCCCATTATCATATTGGTAGAACGTCTCTTTCCCGGCCTTTAACATGCCCTCGACCCAATCGGCAGGGGCATAGCCTTCGGTTTTCATCACTTCGAGCGTATCTTTTACACCCAGCATATCCCAGGTTTCGAAGGGACCGGCCTCGTGCATAAAGCCCCAGCGTGTGGCATCATCGAGCGGTTTGGGTGTATCGGCCACTTCGGGAATGATGGTGGAAGCATACTGGAAAGCCTGGTAAGTCAAGGCCTGGACCAGTTTGGCAGCTTTGTCGTCTTCGTCCAGCATCACCTTCAATCGGGAGCCTAACCCATCTTCACTCTTTTTAGCCTTGCCAATCGAATCGAAGCGCGGTTTTTCAGATGGGGTGTGTTCGAGTGTATCCAAATCCAACGACAGGAATTTCTTCTTGCCATCTTCCCGCACCATCTTGTAGAAACCGATTTTGGTTTTGTTCCCCAACCAACCTCGCTCGACCATGGTGCTGATGAGTTGGGCAGGTTTCTCAGAGGACAGATATTGCTGTCCGAGTTCATCGTGCGGGATAGCTGGGGCAAGATTTTGGCCAACGTGTTCCCACACATCGATGCCAACCAGGTCGATCAAGCGGAAGGTACCGGTCTTCGGACGTCCAATCAATGGGCCGGTGATGGTATCCACCTCATCGACAGTGTATCCATTTTCGAGAATGTAATGCAAACTGAAGGCGCCTGTGCCAAAGGCCAGACGGTTTCCGATGAAGTTGGGCGTATCCTTGCAAAAGACAATGCCTTTACCCAGACGGAACTCACCGAAGTGGCGGATGAAGTCGACAACTTCGGGCAATGTATCATCGGTTGGGATGACTTCCAGCAGTTTCAGGTAACGTGGTGGGTTGAAGAAGTGCATTCCCAGAAAATGCTGTTTGAAACCCTCAGAGCGTCCCTCAGCGATATCGCTAACCGGAATACCGGATGTATTGGTGGCAATGATGCCGTTTGGCTTGCGGATAGCGTCGATGCGCTCCATCAACCCCTGTTTGATCTTCAGATTCTCGATGATGGCTTCAATCACCAGGTTGGCTTCTCCAATGACGTCGAAGTCATCCTCGAGATTACCCAGAGTGACAAGCGTTTTCAATTCCGGGGACATCAAATTGGCAGGTTTGCCCTTCAGGCATGCATCCCACCCGGCCTGGACGATCTTATTACGTGCTTTCTTGTCGTCTTCCGGTGCATCCTTTGGAACGATGTCCAGCAATGTGACCGGAATGCCCGTATTGGCAAAGTGGGCCGCCAATGAGGCTCCCATCGTTCCCGCGCCAATGACAACGGCTTTATGAACTTGATATTTCATATCATCCTCCTAATTTACCGCTGAGACGCAGAGAACACAGAGTGTTTTCTCTGCATACCCCGCGGCTCGACGGTAAAATCCTCTATCGCAACTCACGTCCACTGTAGCCCAAAATCTGACGCGCCACAACCAGACGGTTGATCTGTCCGGTCCCCTCATAGATGTCGGTGATCTTGGCATCGCGGAACCATTTTTCGAGCAGGAACTCGCGGCTGTAGCCAAGCGGTCCCATGATTTCGACCGCTTTCTGCGTGATCTTGGTAGTCACATCGCCAGCCTTGACCTTGCTCATGGACGATTCCAGCGCATTCGGCTTTTTATTGTCAGCCATCCAGACTGCCTTGATGACCATCAACCAGCCGGAGCGCAGCATGATTTCCATATCGATCACGTCCCGCTCGATGCTGGTCAACTTGTTGCGCGGCAGTCCATTGCGGATCTCAATGCCGTTCTCTGAAAGCTTCTCTTTGACGAATTCCAACGCGGCGCGCGCCACACCGATGCCGGTCGCCGCCACCAACGGACGGGTGGCATCGAAAGTCGCCATGGCCTTCTTAAAGCCTTTTTCGGTCTGCCTCTCAACGGTCGGGCTGCCGAGTACATGGTCGAAGGGTACACGCACATCCACCAGCGAAATCGCAGCGGTATCACTGGCGCGGATGCCCATCTTATCTTCCAGCTTGGTGACAGTCGCGCCCGGTGTCCCGGCTTCGATCACAAAGCCGCGCATCCCGGCGCGTCCTGCTGATGGGTCAATCGAAGCCCAGACAACAATGAAACCTTTTCCAAACTGCTCATCCGGCACCATGGACTTGTGCCCAGCGGTGACAAAAATCTTCTCGCCATTGATGACCCATTCATTGGTCTTCTCATCCATGACAGCGGTGGTCTTAATTGCCGAAGTATCTGAACCAGCGCCGGGCTCGGTCATGCACATGGCGGCAAAAGTTGGTTTTTCCTCCCCGAAACGCGCCAGGAATTTTTGCTTCTGCTCGGGCGTAGCCGCCGCTTCAACCGCAGCAGCGCCCAAACCGCCGCCCGGTGTCACCAGATACATGCCCACATCCCCCCAGGAGAGCATCTCCAGCATATGTGCCAGCATCTGGTACCCAATCGGCGGGCGTTTGGGTTTGTTGGGATCAGTTTCCTTCTTCTCTTCGCTTGGAGCCAATGAACCCGCACCCGTAGCCTTCATCGCCTGGTGCATAAACTCGATATACCCATATGGGACGGCGTGCTCGTTCTCGTCCATCTCACGCGAGACGGAACGCATCATATTATCAGCAACCGTCTTCAAGACATATTGCTGTTGGGCAATCGGTTTTGGCGTTTCAAATTCTATACACATAATTTATCTCCTTCATCTGGTCAGCCTCTTTCTTTTTTCCTCTTTCGTTAGGCACGGAAAGAAGAAAGAGGAAAGACTCTAGATGATCGCCAGTCCTATTAGCGTTGCAAAGCCCCTCCCATTGCGCATCCACATTTCGACCGGGTATTCGCGGATATAACCGTAGCCGCCTAAAATCTGCACTGCCCGGTCTGTGACCATCATGGCCATGTCCGCCGCGCCGGTGGCTGCCAGGTATGCTTCGGTAAAGGCATCTTCCACCCCAGTATCCAGCTTCCAGGCTGCCTCCCAGGTCAGCATGCGGATGGCTTCGATTTCCGTCGCCATCTCGGCCAACATGAAAGCGATAGCTTGCTTCTGCGCCACTTTGACACCAAAGACCTCGCGCTCCTTGGCATAATCGCGGCTGTATTCAAAGGCCGCTTTGGACACACCCACTGCCAGCGCTGCAAGTGCCACACGCATGGCGGCTAATATCGGCTGGAAGTCATGTCCACCCTCGCCACCCAGACGATTGGCTTTAGGGACTTTCACACTCTCAAGCTTGACCCGGTAGGTTGGCAGCGCGTTCAGGCTCATCAACTTTTCCGCTTCTTCCCCAACCGATAAACCTGCGACGCCTTTCGGGACGATGAATCCCTGCGAGTTGCCCTCCAAGTTTGCATAGACGATCATGGCTTCAGCATCTTTTGCAAACGGTACAAAGGCTTTTTCGCCATCCAGCACATAGCTATCGCCATCAACCTTGGCGGTGGTCGTAAGTTCCAGCGGATCGAAATCGATTGAATACTCAATCAAAGCGGCTGTGTAAGGCAGCCAGTCCATTTCGATCACCGGGGGGATAAACTCCTGCTTTTGTTCCTGCGTGCCAACCAACAGGATGGGCATCACAAACAGCGCTGGAGTATTGACGGCAAGAGTCCCCGCCAGATCCCCGTAAGCCATTTCTTCAGCAGCTAATACACCAGTCACAGCCGACCGTTCGCCGAAGCCACCATAAGCCTCCGGAACCGAAGCCTGCAACACGCCCATCTCCCAGCCTTTGCTGACCACTTTTTCCGGCAGAATGCCTTCTTCCTCGGCATCATGCCCGGCTGGACGTAGGTCTTTTTCGGCATAACGTCCAACCGCTTCGAGCAGCATCTTCTGCTCTTCATTGGGTTCAAAAGAATACATAAGCCCTCTCCTTTGGTAGGATTTTTACGAGACGGATTTGTAGTGCGATACATTGTCCCCGCCGGGGACTGACATCGCACTACGTTTTTCAGGTTGTTTTATACGACAATACTTTATCGGGGTCCGCGGATCAGCTTCTAACTCATCTGAGTTGACGATCTCGACCAGGCCGCGTTGCAGCAAATACTCTACATATGCGCCGATCTTTTCGAGCACCAGCAGCGCGTTGTACCCGTTCATCTCACCATACACTCGTTCGGTGACCCCGGTCAGCGTGCGTGGCTCGGACAATTCCTCCAGTGTCTGGTCGACACGGCGGGATAGGTTGGCACGTACATGGGAAACTCTCGCGGGCAGGTTTGTGATGGGATCATCATGACCGTTCAGGGTCAGGGAAGCGCCTTCCGCCCAGCGTTCGAAAGCAGACAAAGAGTCCAGGTAATGATGTACACCCATAAACGGGGTCAGTTCTTCGGGGGATTGATGCGGAGTGATGTGTTCCAAAATCAGATCCCCACAAAAGACCACATCCTCCAATTTGATGGCCACATGTCCGGGACAATGTCCGGGTACGTGTAGTAACTCAAATGGGCCAATCCGCATATACTGGGCTTCATAGGTAAAGTCCACTGACACTGAGTGATAGAGCGTCTTGGTAAAGCGGTACATTCTGAGCAATTCGGCGCTTCGCTCAGCCGGAATATCTGCCCGGATGAGAAAAATTTCGAGCTTTTGGCTCAGGATAGCCAGGCGCGCTTCATGGGTTGTGACGGTGCCCAGATCAAGCTCATGCACACCCACCATTGCATCCGTTCGTTCACGCACAAAAGGCAAACCGCCGTAATGGTCGATATGTCCATGGGTTAGCAGAATATGTGTCAAGTCAGTGAAGCTTATCCCGGCTTCTGCCAATCCTTGTTCCAGGCCCGAATTGGAGCTTTCACTACCCGAACCGGTATCAATCAATATAATCCAATCATCCACCTGCACCAGATAGGCGTACGCCCAAAAATTTGGAAAGGCTTCCAACGGTAGGCGTGTAATTTGATAGCTTGAGGCGGTCTGGTAATTAGTAACTGAGTGAAGCGACTCCATCGTCAACTATCCGTCTTTTAGCAGTCCGCTCAAAAAAAGCGTTGTGTATTGATCGGCGATCTGTTCGATTGAGAGTGTCCCGTCCGGACGGTACCAGGTCAGGGTCCAGTTTAGAATGCCCATCAAAGCGCGCGTCGCCAAAGCAGTGTCTGAACAATCAAACAGCCCGTTCTTTACACCGTCATCGAGCGTATTCCGCCACAAGTCTTCGAAGCGATCCCGATTGGGGATGTGACGCTTGTGCTGGGCTGTCTCCAATGAACGATGCTCAAACAGGAGCACGCTTGAAAGGTCGCTGTTATCAGCCAACAAACGCAAATAAACCTGCACCATCTGGCGCAATTTCTCGTCTGCTGGCAGTGGTTGCTTTGCGATGATGTCAATCTGCTCGAAGAGCATCTCCAATGCCCTGTCGAGCAATGCCAACAAGATCTCCTGTTTGCTGGAAACATGATGATACAGGCTGGCTTTCTGTAATTTAACTGCTTCGGCTATATCTGCCATAGAAGCGCCGTGGAAGCCCTTCTGTCGAATCACTTGCGCGGCAGCGTCGAGAATATCGTCTCTGGTCATGGGCTCTCCCTACCGAACGGTCGGTAGTTTTAGTATATCAAATTTTAGTTTTGCAATCAAGTAGGTTCGGTGTTTTTTTGTCTACTCCCCCCTGAAAAGTAATCATTCTTCAGCTACGAGAATTTATTATGACAATTCTTCGAGCAACGTTTTTGCTTCAATCAAGTCTGGGGTATCAAATCCCTCAGTAAACCAACTGTAAGTTTCATACAATAGCCTTTTAGCTTTTGGTCCCTTTCCCTGCCCTTTCCACAATCGGCTTAAACTCATCACGGCGCGTAACTCCAATGATTTTGCACTTTGTTTTTGGGAAATGTCAACAGCTCTTAAAAGGCAAGCCTCCGCCCCCGTAATCTCGCCATCCACAAACAAAAGTTCACCCTTTAGACGGAATAATTCTGCCTCCCAATAACGTTCATTCGTTTCTTCAACGAACACAAATGCTTCCTCCAAGCTTGCGCGCGCATCATCAAGGAGACTTAAATCCAATTGTTTTTCGGCCAGTATAGCAAAAGTACCCGATAAATACATTGCTATCCCTTCCGATTTCATTTCTGTCATCCCCTTTCCGATCAGATCGATACCTTCCTTTATTTTTCCCTGTAGCACCAGTGCCTCACCGCGATAGCGCCTCCCGGTCGCCTGCCAGCCTGCCAGGCTGCTTCTATCTGCGTTTTCTATAAGCGCATCGGCTCCTTGCGTAAGCTTTTCTGTATCTTGGCACATAGAATTTAACAAACAACCACCATAACAAATTGCGTCAGCCAGCGAAAATGGATGGGCCAGCTTTCTTCCTAGTTTCAGGGTTTCCTGACTGCGTTGTTGAGCCTGGTCGGGATATCCCAGACACCACAAACAGCAGGCTTCATATGCCATAGCTCCAATGCCTGCATCCGAACCGCGTACCTGTACGAGAATTTGATGGTGTTGCTCATAATCATAAATATCGGTCACATGCCGAAGATGTTTCAGAGATTCAGGATATTCACCAAGACAAAACAAAATAAAACCGAGATACCAGTGGCACAACATTATGAGGGATAGATCATCAATTGCCTTGGCAAGATCAAGCGCTTCCAACGCAAGCTCCAACGCCTTATGGTGTTCGGCTCGTACATAATAAAAAATCGCCAAGCCTCCCAGAACCTGAACAAGTTCAAACCTCTTCCCCAGTTTCTCACATAACTGACGCGCGCGGTTGTAAGTATTTCCCACTTCAGGGAGTTGGCCACCCTTTGCACCACACAACGCAAACGCTAAAGTCAAGCATAGGGCAAGTTCCTGTTCATCGCGATCAGTGGATTCTGGGATTTTCTCGAGAAGTCCTAATGCATGAGAAGCATGAGCGATGACTTCATCATATGCAGAAAATTGCATGGCCATATCGCTTGCCACTTGTAAATAATGAACAGCTTTCTTATCGATTTGGGCAATTTGGAAATGCAACGCCAACTGGACCGCAATTGCCACAGCATTCTCTTCAACACCATATATGTCTTCAAGGGCTCTTCCAACCTGCTCATGCAAATGAGCGCGCAACACATTATCCAGGCTGCCATACAAATATTTTTGGAAGAGGATATGCCTAAATTGGTAGCGCGATAGCAGTCGATTTTTTACGCGCTGGATACTTTGCGCACGCACTAAACGATGTAATCGATTCAAGTCCCCGCTCAAATACTCCAAAACCTTCTGCTCATCAATTCCCTGTACACATGCAACTACTTCAGCTGTGAACAATTCCCCCTCTATGCTGGCAATTTCTAACGTTCTCCGCATAACCTTTGGCAGGCGGCTGATGCGCTCCTGAATAGCAGCCTCGACACGAACAGGTAAAGTTTCCCAATCCAGCGACGGACCTGTAACCCAGTATCCTTCGGGGTCTTTGAAAATATCCCCTCTCTCTTGTAGGCCACGCAACAATTCGATCGTAAACAGAGGGTGCCCTTGTGTCTGTTGATAGAGCATCTCACGATAGGTTTCATCCAACCGGTTAGGTTCTTCGTCTAAAAATTCATCTATAAATTTTCGGCTCTCAACTTGACCCAGCGCCTGCCCCAGGTTCACCAGGATATCGCCAAAACTGCGTCTAAACTCGTTGACCAATGGCTCCAGCGGATGGCGCATTCTGTCCCTACCTAGGGCGACCTCCTCTGATCGGTATGCGCCCAAAAGCAAGATCCGACACCTAGCCAAGCGACGCCCCAAATGGAATAGCATATTAATTGAACCAGTGTCCGCCCATTGTAAGTCGTCCATCACCAGGAGTATTGGACTTTGTACTTCCAAAGATTGCAAAACTTTAGTATATTGCTCAAACAAGTCAACTTGTTGCAATACGGCAATGCTAAGGGCCGTAACTGGCTTACGATCCAGGAATTCTCCCAACCGAATCAGCCAATCCTGCTCTTCAGAGACTCTTGCGCTGGCTCGCTCCAACAAGGCAACACGTTGAATGAAGGTATCAATTAAATCTGGTCCAACTTCCACAAGGGCTTGTGCAGCGAGGGGCACTTTTTCCCAAAGTCGCATTGCGTGCTCTCGGGTAATGGCACCCGCCGCCCAACGAGACTCGACATCTCCAGTCAAGAATTCCAAAATCTCTCGGAAAGGCAAATATGGGTCACCGATACCAGTATAGGCATTACAGTTTCCAATTGCAACAAGCAAGCCAGGATATTGTTCTTGAGCGCGACGCATAAACTCTTGAAGCATACTTGTCTTGCCACTGCCAGCCTCCCCGGTAACAAAGACAACACTACCTTTCCCGGAAATCGCTGAAGCCAGGTATTCATCTAATCTAGATAACTCACGCGTACGCGCAACAAAAACAGGGGCTTCAAAAGTGGAGGTTTTTTCTTGCAAAAAAGCCGGGGGGGTAACCATGGATTCACTAGAGAAAGTTTTCGAAAACGCCCTTACCTTTAACCGACCAGCTCGAATCTGATTATATAGTGCGGTTGTCTCCTCAGTTGGCACAACCCCCAATTCTTCGGCTAACAACGTGCGACAACTCTCATACTGTGCCAGGGCAGCACTACGTTGACCGTCGAGTGCCAGGGTGCGCATGATCTGTTGGTGCGCTAACTCGTCCCAGGGTTCCAACGCAAGCTGACGATGGGCATATGATAGGGCTTCCTTATATTCCTCCCGCGCTTCGCAAGCCTCTGCCAGAGTGCGAAACAAAGATGAAGCCTGCCGGGCAAGCCGTTCACGAGTAAGAAGCGTCCACTCTTCAAAGGCGAAACAGTCTTCCAGCGAGAATCCTTCTAGGAAATCTCCCTGATATAAAGCTGCTGTTTTTTTCATTGATTCGAATAAATGCGGACTTGATTTATCCACCCCTGAAGTTTCTGTGAAGCACCTGACATCCATTATGTGGTTACTTGAAAGATTGAACTGGATG
>JASFRG010000127.1:0-14262 GCA_050115035.1 Anaerolineales bacterium
CAGCCGACATTGAAGGATTTGCTGGAAAAGGAGTTTGGTAAAAAGTAGTTGCGCAGTTAGTTTGTTTAGATAGTTGTTTAGTGAGAGCCGGGCAGTTTCTCACCCGGCTTTTTCTTTTATCCATATAAATTGTATCCAAACATATACCTGATTAATATATCTCGATGGATGGACATTTTCCTCATCCCTGTTACGATTATGATAGGAATGTAGGGAATATTACTAAACGTTGAGAGAAGAAAATCACGATTGAAGGAACAGGCAAAATAGGAAGGAGAAAATGAAAAACTTTATCGGTGGTCTATTCAAATCTAAAAAATCGACGAATCGAGCCTATTGGACCTTACAAAATGCCGGGATTGAGGAAGAAAATATCCTTATCCTGGAACGCAAGCGCAGAAAGATTCGTGAATCCGGCTCGATCAGGCTCGTAGCGCTTAATGCGCTCATTGGCGCGTTGATTGGTGCCGGAGTCGCTGCACTTCTAGGCGTTCTGATTGGTCAGAAAATCATTGTGATCCCCGGTTTCATGCCCGATTTCATGTCGCTGCCTTTTTTTGTTGTAGAAGCCTATGTGCTCTTTTTAGCGCAGGGTGCAGTTACAGGCGCAATTCTTGGAGTGGCGTTCCGATTGGCATTTGCAAGAAAATTACCCGCCTTCACGCAATCAGGAATCACACGCGGGGGCTTGATTCTGGCAGTGAAGACGAGCGAAAACCAGGGCCAAAAGGTTGAGAGGATGATGAAAGAAGCCGGAGCTATCGATCTGGAAAACCTGACAGAAAAGTGGAGTTTTGACGTCTGGTCAAAATTCAAACAAATACGTCCCCCAATAACAGCATGAGAAAATTTTTTAATCTAACAGCCGGGAGTATCTGCTCCCGGTTCTTTTGTTCCCTATATTCTATGAAAAGGCTTCTTGCACAAGTGTTCTAATAATTACTCAACGCTCAATGCCCGCATCAACACTTTACGTTGGTGTGGACGTGTGCGGTGTTCGAAAACGTAAATCCCCTGCCAGGTGCCCAGGGATAGATTCCCCACATCTATCGGGACCGTCAGGCTGGTATCCGTCAGCATAGCGCGGATGTGGGAAGTGGCATCGTCATCGCCTTCGAGCGTGTGCGTGTACCAGCGCTCCCCCTCTGGGACAGTACGCTCCATGAAGGTTTCCAGGTCGGCGCGGGCGGTCGGGTCCCAGTTTTCAGACATGACCAGCGAAGCGCTAGTATGCGGTAAGAACAGGAAGCATATGCCTTCACGCACACCCCAGTCCCGTAACTGCGCGCGGACAGTTTCGGTAATGTCGTGCAATCCCTTGCCCTGGGTGGAGATTTCGAGGGTCGTTTTATGCCAGTTCATGTCAGAGATTATAGCAAGAAGTAGAAAGAAAAAGGGAGGTACCAACTTTGGGCTAGCCAAAAG
Organism: Anaerolineales bacterium; assembly: GCA_050115035.1. Taxonomy (GTDB): domain Bacteria; phylum Chloroflexota; class Anaerolineae; order Anaerolineales; family Villigracilaceae; genus JAABUE01. The sequence goes on from JASFRG010000127.1 coordinate 1,426, forward strand.
AATCTACCACACCGTTCGTGCCGAGAGTACGCCGGTGCGAGACGGCAGAGACCACTGAGATTTTCCTTTATTTTTCTCCGCAGTCTCTGTGATCTCTGTGGTGAACGAACTTCCAGTCCATTCATCCGGGCACTCCTAAAGGAATTTGGGGATTGTGAATTGCACAGCGAGTGATAGAATTCATGCGCTTCTCTTCATGAATAGACAAAAATTTCACCTTATGACTAATTCGCCTTTGCCCTTATCCCGTATCTTCAAAGTCTGGATTCCCCTGGCCGCAAGCTGGCTGTTGATGGGGATGGAATTACCTATCCTCAGCGCGGTGGTTGCTCGATTGGCTGAGCCCGAAATCAATCTGGCTGCTTACGGCGGGATCGTTTTTCCCATTGCGCTCATCATCGAAGCGCCCGTCATCATGTTGCTGGCTGCCTCGACCGCCCTCAGCAAAGATTGGGCTTCCTACAAAAAACTCTACAATTACATGCTGCTGGCGGGCGGCCTGCTCACGACGCTCCATCTCACTATTGCCCTCACGCCTGCCTATTATTTTGTCGTCAAAGGTCTGCTGGGTGCGCCGCCTGAAATCATAGAACCTGCCCGCATCGGCCTGATCATCATGACACCCTGGACATGGACCATTGCCTTCCGCCGTCTCAACCAGGGCGTCATGATCCGTTTTGGGCACTCGAATATCATCGGCGTCGGGACGGGCGTCCGCCTGGGAATGGACATCCTTGTATTGGCTATTGGCTATTTTTTGAGATTACCAGGAATCATCGTTGCAACCAGCGCAGTTGCCTCCGGTGTGACCGCCGAAGCCATATATATTGGATTTCGAGTTCAACCGGTTCTTCGCACGGAGTTGAAGCCTGCTCCCGCTGTTCAACCCGCTCTCACCTACAAAGCGTTTGCCGCGTTCTATTTCCCCCTGGTTATGACCTCCCTTCTCACACTATTGATCCAGCCTATGGGCAGCGCAGCCCTCAGCCGCATGCCCCGCGCCCTGGAATCTCTCGCCGTTTGGCCTGTAGTCTCGGGCTTTATTTTTATGTTGCGCAGTATGGGCGTGGCCTTCAACGAAGTGGTGGTGGCTCTGTTGGACAAGCCTCTCTCCACAAAACCCTTATGGCTTTTCACTTCATTGCTTACCATTGGAACAACCGGCGTTTTAGTGCTCATCGCGGCTACTCCGCTCTCAATTCTTTGGCTTGAAAATTTTTCGGGGCTTTCTCCAGAATTGACAACAATCGCCCGCAACGGTTTGTGGTTCGGCCTGCTGCTGCCCGGCCTGAACAGCCTCCAAAGCTGGTACCAGGGGGCTCTGTTGAACAGCGGGAAGACGCGCGGCATCTCGGAAGCGGTTGCCATCTTCCTTATCGGTACTGGGTTGGTATTGGTGAGCGGCGTTACCTGGGGAAAAATGATCGGATTGTATGTTGGCCTGGGAGCCTTCAGCTTTGGAATGCTCGTCCAAACCACCTGGTTGTGGGTGCGAGGGCGTCCCGTGCTCCGCGCTCTCTACAAACGCGATTACGGTCTCGAAACGCAGGTCAAAAACATCCAAGTTCGATAATCGATTGCAGTCCGTTTTTTACAAGCCGGCACCTATAAACCGTTTTCATCGTTCATCCTGTATAATCCACCTGTTAGACTTGTTAGACAAAAGGACTGTTGAGACTTTATGTTCATCGATCAGGTAGAGATCCACGTTAAATCCGGGAAGGGCGGCGACGGCGTCGTCCATTTTCGGCGGGAGAAATACGTCCCGCGCGGGGGGCCGGACGGTGGCGACGGCGGCAAGGGCGGCGATGTGATCCTGGAGGTAAAGCCCACGCTCAACACGCTCAACTTCCGCCAGAAAGAGCGCTTCGTTGCCGAGGACGGCCGTCCAGGTGCCAAGCAAAATATGTTCGGCAAATCCGGCGAGGACCTGGTCATCTACGTTCCGCCGGGCACGGTGGTTTTCGACATCACAGACGGCGCTCCAGCATTGTTGGGCGACCTGACCGAGCCTGGCCAACAGTTGACCGTTTGCAAGGGCGGGCGCGGCGGACGCGGTAACTCGCACTTCAAAAGCGCCACTCACCAGGTTCCGCGCACCGCAGAAAAAGGCGAACCTGCCGAGGAAAAGCGCCTCAAACTGGAACTCAAGCTGATCGCCGACATCGGGCTGATCGGCGTCCCCAACGCGGGCAAATCCACGCTGCTATCCGTCCTGACCAACGCCAGGCCTAAGATCGCGGCCTATCCCTTCACCACACTGGAACCCAACCTGGGCGTGGCAGAGATCGACGAGGATACGACCGTGGTGTTGGCCGACATCCCCGGCCTGATCGAAGGGGCCAGCGAGGGCGCCGGGCTGGGACACGAATTCCTGCGCCACATCCAGCGCACACGTGTGCTGATCCACATACTGGATGGACTCTCTCTCGATCCATTGGCTGACTACAGCCAGATCAACAGCGAACTATCGCTCTTCGACCCCAATCTGGGTGAAAAGCCGCAGATTGTCGCGCTGAACAAAATCGACCAGCCAGAAGTCCAGGAACGATTGCCCGAAATCAAGAAAGAAATGAAGAAACGCGGCGTGAAACTGATGACCATCTCAGCGTTGGCACGCACGAACACACGTGAACTGCTGCTAAAAGCGGCGGGCGCGTTGGCCGAGGCCCCCGCGCTGGAAGAGATCGAACCGCCTATGCCCGTCTATCGCCCGGAAGAAGACCCGCGCGATTTCGAAATCAGCCGCGAAGACGATGCCGGCTGGCGCATCTCCGGGACGGCCATCGAACGCGCCGCCGCCATGACCTACTGGGAACATCATGGCTCGGTGCGTAGGTTCCAAAAGCTGATGGAACGATTAGGTGTCGAGGAAGCCTTGCGCGAAGCAGGCATCGAGGAAGGCGAAACCGTGCGCATCGGTGAGTACGAATTGGAGTGGCAGGATTAGATAAAGCCTCCAAGAAAAATCTTGGCGACCTTAATAAACTTGGCGGACTTCGCGTTCTTGGCGGTTTTAGATCGTTCCATTCATACTAAATCCATTGTACCTGTCACCCTTTCCAGGCAAGTCGCAGTATAATCTTTTAAGCTATGGGACTCTTCACACAGGCTTTTTCTTTACTTGCAGACCCTCCCGGTAACTTACTCTACCACCTCGTGCTGGTGTTTTCCATCTCGGGAGCGTTACAGGCCGCATTTATCCACTGGCGTATCAGCGCTTTTCCGCAGGCACGCCGGACGGTCATCGGCCTGACCGTCTTGATGCTGCCGCAGGTCATCCTGTTCGTGATCAGCGGACTGGGCTGGCAGGGCATCATCAACCTGACCGCTTTCCTGCCCCCGCTCGACCGCGCCATGACCCTGATCGGGCTGGTCTGGCTCATCTGGTTGTGGTCGTTTCCCGAGCCGAACCGCGCCGTCGATGCGGGCACCATCCTGCTGACCCTGTTCATCTCAACCGGGCTAGCGCTTGCGCTGGCTGCCTGGGGAGATCTGTCTTCCGGCACACTGTATAACACCACCTTTCAGGAACTGATCTGGCAGATTGCCTCACTGCTGCTGATCGCGGTAGGTATCGTCATCCTTGTCGTACGGCGACCGAACGGCTGGGTCAACGGGTTGGCTGTGCTTATCATTGCTTTGGCCGGTCACTCCCTGCACCTTATCTTCGGGCGGACAGCCGGGAATTATCCCGGTGTGATCCGGGTGGCTTACATGGCGGTTTATCCCTTCCTGATGACGCTGCCACAGCGCTTCCCCATGCCGGCAGCCAACCGGCCAACCACCATCAAACAGGATGCGCCTGTCGAAGAACGCCGCCACTACAGCACCGACCCGAAAACCTTCCACGCGCTCCTGGCGCTGGCTGCCGAGACCAACCCCGACAAGATCAACGAGGCCATCACGCGCGGCATCGCCCAAACCCTGCTGGCTGATCTGTGTTTTCTGATCTATCTGCCCGAGGACAAGAATCAACTGGTTATCGCCAGCGGCTACGACCTGATCCGTGAAGAGAACCTGGAAGGTGCCAGCATGAGCAAGAACAGCATCCCCATGCTGACCAACGCCATGCAACGCGGACGTCCCCTGCGATTGCCGGCCAGTAGCACTTCAGCCGATATCAAAGGCCTGGGCGATTTGCTGGGACTGAGCAGCCCCGGTCACATGATGTCGGTGCCCATCACCACACCTGAAAAGGAAACGCTGGGTGGCATTCTGGTATTGTCTCCCTACTCGGAGCGCGCCTGGCGGGCCGAGGACCAGGCTTTCCTGAGCAACATTTCTACTTCGCTGGTACCTATCCTTCAACGTAGTCAACGTATCTCGGTCATCGAGCGAAAACAAGAAGAGTCCGAGTCCCTGTTAGACGAAGCGCGCAACCAGCTCGACGATTTGCGTGCACAAAATGACGAACTTCAAAGACAACTGGAAAATGCTCGTAAGAAAGGCGGCAAGGATCCGGAGCGAGAAGAAAAACTCGCCTCCCTGCTGGTTGTACAGCAGGAGTCCATGCAGCAGATCGAGCGTTTGCAACAGGAGAACGAGGAACTGCGCGCGGCCAGAAAGACCGGAGCGGCTGTGGAAGGGGAAGATGTGGAATTCGCCGAGGCGGAACTGCGCGTTGCGCTTGGACAGGTTGCCCGTCTGCAAAATGACCTGGCCGACGCCAACATGCAATTGCTTGAGTATGAAAAAGGGCAGACAGGCCCATATTCGACCGAGCAGGCCGAGGTCATTGCCTCGATCGCGCAGGAACTGCGTCAGCCAATGTCGTCCGTCGTGGGTTACACCGACCTGTTGCTGGGCGAATCAGTCGGAATCCTGGGATCGCTGCAACGTAAATTTGTGGAACGGATCAAGTCCTCCACAGAGCGCATCGGCACCCTGATCGACGACATGATCCAGGTCACCAACCTGGAAACGGGGCTGACCGAACTCAAACCCGAACCGGCCGATCTGAACGTTATCATCGATAACGCCATGTCGTACACCAGCAGCCAAGTGCGGGAGAAGAACATCACTTTGCATCTCGACCTGCCCAAAGAAGTGCAGTCAATCTACGCAGACCGGGAAGCGCTGCAACAGATCCTGATCCACCTGCTGCAAAACGCAGGCGCGGTCTCGCCGGTCGAAGGCACGATCACGCTCAAGGTCCAGACCAAATCCGAAGACGGTCATGACTATGTCCTTTTGCAAGTCTCCGACACGGGCGGGGGCATCCCTGCTGAAGACATCCCGCGCGTTTTCACCCGTCTGTATCGCGCCGACAACGTTCTGATCCAGGGTGTCGGTGATACCGGCGTTGGCCTGTCGATTGCCAAAACGCTGACCGAAGCGCAAAACGGCCGCATATGGGTGGAAAGCGAGTCAGGCGTGGGCTCCACGTTTAGCGTGCTGCTGCCCATGTCGAATGGGAAATAAGGATGGACGTGCTGCGTCAGATCGGTGGCAGTATCCTGCTGGCCATGTTCTCGGTTGCACTGGTCATCGGGGGCATCTCGCTGGCATTGGCGGAAAGCTACGTACCTGAGATTCCACCTACCCCCACCGAAACATCAGCACCAGTACCCGTCTTTAATTCACCAACGCCCCAACCTATCGTTCTGCCAACACAGACTCTGTTCATCCCCAGCGCGACAGTCCCCCCGCCCACAACCTGCCCCCCACCAACCGGCTGGGTGCCCATCACCGTCCAACCCGGTGATTCCCTGGCGACGCTTGCATCAGAATTCCAGGTCACTTCTGCGCAATTGTCAATTGCCAACTGCTTATTCTCCAACAGTTTACTCACCGGATCAATCATCTATGTTCCACCAGTCCCCACCAAAACCATCAGGCCTTGTGGGCCTCCGGCGGGGTGGGTGCGTTATACAGTGCAACCTGGCAACACAATGACGAGTCTAAGTTTGGCCTTTGGCGTCAGCATCTCGCAGCTCCAGTTTGCCAATTGTATGTCCTCCACTCAGTATTATCTTGCCGTTGGGCAAAGCATCTGGGTACCAAATATTCCCACGCGTACGCCCTATGCTACCGCCACCCGCACATTGACGCCGGTCATCATCGTCTTTCCAACCAGCACACGCACCGCGACCAGTTCCCCAACGTCTACGATCTCACCGACCGCGACAAACACCCCGACCTCGACGAATATACCAACGGGCACTGCTACCAGTACTGCTACAGGCGTTCCACCTTCGCCGACCTGGACCTCTCCACCTCCGACCGCAACGCCGACTGCTACCGTTACCATTACAGCATTCCCATCTTCGACACCTACCACCCCTGCACCTTCACAGTGAAGATAAAATCATCCCCCTGCCGCACAGCATTCCTTTTAGCATTACTGGCCCTCTTCAGCGCATCCTGTGGACCTGCACCCGCCGCGCAGGCCTTCACATTCGTCACTGCCAACCCCGACGCCAGCCCAACCTCCACGCCATTCCAGCCTGCACAGGGACCGACCCCCACTCCCTTCCAACCGGTCTTTCCCACCCCCACTGGCACTATCCTGCCCACGCCGACCAACCCGCCGTTCCTCCCAGCCACTTCCACACCCGAACCGCTGGTAGCCGCCTTGACAAGTACCGCACCGCTGCCTACCCTGGACATGAATCTGCAACTGACCCCGGTCGCGCCGCTCGACAGCCAGGAAACGGTCAACTTCCTGCTGATCGGCTCGGACCGGCGTCCGGGCGGTTCCTTCCGCACCGACACGATGGTCATCGCCATGCTGCGCCCAAAAGAGGGACAGGTCTCGCTGATCTCCATCCCGCGTGACCTGTGGGTTTATATCCCGGGTTCGGGCAACCAGCGCATCAATACCGCCTACCAGACCGGCGAGATTTACGGCTATTCCGGCGGCGGACCGGGCCTGCTCAAAGAGACCATCCTGTACAACCTGGGCATCCAGATCGACCACACCGCCATGGTCGAGTTCGACGGGTTCAAGCACATTATCGATACGCTGGGCGGCATCGACGTGCCGGTGGCCTGCCCTTATACGGATTGGCGTCTGATCGATCCCAGCTACAACCCCAACATCGAAGACAATTGGTGGCTGTACACGGTCGGGCCGGGCGTGGTGCACATGGACGGTGATTTTGCGCTGTGGTACGCGCGTTCACGCATGCGCTCCAGCGACTTCGACCGCGGACGCCGCCAGCAGGAGACGCTGCGCGCCATCTATTCGCGTGTGCTGCAAACCGGCACCATCTCCCGCCTCCCAGCTCTGTACAACGACCTGACCAGCATCGTCGAGACCGACATCACCCTGACCGAGATGCTGCAACTGGCGTTGTATGCGCCCAAACTGACCAATGCCGATTTCCGCAGCTATTACATCCGCCCGCCGCTGGTCAGCGGGTGGATCACACCGGGCGGCGCATCCGTGCAACTGCCCAACGAAGCCGCACTCTCGGCCATGCTGCAGGAAGCCATGGCCTCTTCGCAGCGCGCCGAAGAGAGAGAAGCGATTATTGTTGAGATACAGAACGGCACACCCAACGAAGGCTGGGCTGAACTGGCCGCTTCACGTTTGAATTATGCCGGTTTCGAAACTCACATTGCCCCTGCCGACCGCCAGGATTATGGCTACAGCACTTTGCTGGACCTGAACGCCGTCACCGACGATGCCCGCAACAACACTATCCTGGCCATCCTGGGATTGTCTGACACCAATTTAGCCGTCATCCCCGACTCGAGCAGCCCGGTACACTACCGCCTGACCCTGGGCGCTGATTACCAACCCTGTTTCCAGCCGGAGGGGTTGTCACACTAACCGGTTTCAAGGCACAGGGGGAAATCGTTGTATTGCTATCATTTTTCTTGTATATTTATATTGCCGCATAATAGGCCCTGGACCTTTTAAGGAGAGGAGAGTATAAAATGCCTAATTACAGTGATCTCAGACCCGAAGCGGATTTCGAAGAGAGGGATTACGAAGTCATCTTCCCTCGTTGGAAAGACAACGTTCAAAAAGCGCGCACCATCGAAAACCTGCTGGTCCTGCGCGAAGGACTGCGGAACAAAGTCGCCGCCAAAAGAGCGGACCGGAACCTGCTGATCGCCAGTTGGAACATCAAGGAATTTGGACATACCAAACAACGTCTGCCTGAAGCCTATTTCTATATCGCGGAAATCCTGTCCAGCTTCGACCTGATCGCGATCCAGGAGATCAAGTCCAGTCTGAAAGATCTCAATACCTTGATGCAATTGCTGGGAAAGGATTGGGGCTTCATCATCAACGATATGACCGAGGGCAAAGATGGGAATTTCGAACGCAGCGCTTATATTCTCAATCGCAAACGCGTGGATTTTGCTGGGCTGGCGGGCGAGATTGTGCTTTGGGACGACCTGACAAAAGATTCCCCCATCAAACAATTGAAGCGCACCCCTTATATCACCGGCTTTACGTCCGGCTGGAAGACATTTGCGATCGTCAATTTGCATCTGCATCCGGGCAGCGGAGAAGAGGACATCCAGTTACGCAAGGAAGAAGTGCGCTTGTTATTGACTGCCATCCATGAAAAGACTTCCAGGGGTCACTTTTGGAATGACAACCTTATCCTTTCCGGTGATTTCAATTTGTACGCAGGCGATGACAAAGACAATCCGACCATCGAAATGATCAATACTATGGGTTTCGAAGAAGTGGAGAGTCTGAAAGGGGTGGACACCAATGCATCCAAGACAGAATCCTTCGACCGCTTGTTCCTGACCAGCAATAAGTATTTTACGATTGCCAAAGACGAGAAAGGAGTGGATGTGGGGGGTGTGTTCGATCCCTATGAAATTGTCTTCAAAGAGGGACAGGAAGAGCAGTATCGAACCTTCATGCTCGACCAATATACCGGCGACAAAGATACGAATGAGCCAGACTTCCTTCCCAAATACTTCAAGCATCCCTGGCGCAAGAATCAGCTCTCCGACCATTTTCCCATCTGGTTCGAGCTGCTGATCGATTCGTCAGATGAGTTTTTACAGGGGAAGCTGACCAGTTTCAAGCCTTAAATTTTCGGTTTTCACAATAAAACCAAATACCCACAAGAATAAAGGGCGTGCTGTTCACGCCCTTTATTCTTTACGTCTGAAAAATTGACCAGATTTATGGAATACCGGCAATCAGGTAACTGTGATCCAGTCCAGTCCTGTCAAAATTCACGCCGGTCAGCAGGTAATCGGTCAGGCCGTCGCTGTTGACATCGCCCACGGCGATCGCGTCCACGCCCACGTAATCATTCTTGACCTGGCTCGTCATGGTACGCATCACTGACCCATCTTTGCCGGAGAAGACATAGCCCTTACCGGCCTTTCGGACACCGCTGGCCTCGCTGCTGTACGCGCCGATAATCAGGTCGCCGTAGCCATCCCCATTTACGTCTCCTGCGCCGCGCCCGGGGCCAAAGCCGTCTTCCTTGTCTTCGCCGTTTAGCACGTATATTTGCGAGCCATCTGCGCCCGAGAAAATATAGGCCCGGCCGGTTCCTTCTCCGCCGCCACGCTTGTTGCCATAGTCGCCGACGAAAATGTCCGGGACTCCATCAGCGTTGATATCCCCAGCGCCCTGGGTGAAGAATTGGCCCAGGTATTCTGTAGTGCCTCGCGCGAAAGGTTCTAACGTCAGGTAGGTGGTACCGGTCGCGCCGGAATACACGTAAACTTCTCCTGCTTTGGCTTTCCCTGCCTGGTAGGCGGAAGCGGCCACTTCGGGGGCGGAATCGCCATCCAGCGGGCCGACCCTGCCAACCCCCGTGCCGAGGAAGTTCTCTTCTCCCTGCCCATCACGCGTCCACAGTTCACTGCCGTCTTTCCCGGACAGCAGATAGACGCGCCCGGCTAGGTAGTAGGTATAGCTGGAATAGGGAGCGCCGACAAAAACGTCATCGTACCCGTCGCCGTTCACATCCCCAGCGCCATATACATCCGCGCCGAAGAAACCGGGATAACTCCACTCATGGATCACCGTATGCGTTTTGCCGGAGTAAGCCAGCACGTGATTGATGCCGCCGACCAGGTAATCCGGTGTGCCATCCGCATCGATATCTCCGCCGTTGCCGACGCTGAACCCGAGTCGTTCTCCCGGGTTGCCTGTCACGGCGTTCAACAATTGAAAATCCGCTCCCGAATAGACGTATGCTTTTCCAGCCCGGCTGCCGCCATCGGCGTTAGAGATGGCCGAAATGATAAAGTCATTGACGCCATCGCCATTGAGATCGCCCAGGCTTTCCGAGACCCAACCGAACTGGTCACCGACATTTTCACCTTCGAAGGTGTGCAATACCTCTACGTTCAGTTCCACGAATGAACCGCCGGAAGGTGGTGCCGCCATCGGGGCGAACCCCACCAGGAGCAGGGTGACTGCCAGGCTCACTAACCATGTCATCAGGTTTGTTTTCATATAGTTCCTCCATTTCTAATACGGTTAATGTAATGTCCCAACCGGGTAAAAATTTCAGGTTGGGACGCGGAGGATACCAGGACAGTTTGTATTCGGGCTATCAAAATCTTGCTTAATATTTGGTTTTGTTTATCGGTTTTGTTAATTCAGCAGTTGTACTGCTGGACGAACATGAAATGGAAAAGAAACAACATTTAATTGATTTGCGAAGGAGGAAATGGAATGCTTTCGATTTGGGTCGGCGGCACACCAAACGCTTTACGAAAAGCCAGCGTGAAATGACTGTGACTGGAAAAACCCAGTTGAAACGCCAGTTCGGTCAGGTTATTCTCATTGCCCGGGATCCATTCCAAGGCAGTGCGCAGACGGACCTGTGTCATGTATTGGTGGATGGTCAGGCCGGTGTGTTGGCGAAAGATGCGGCAAAGGTAGTAGGGGGAATAGTCAAACTCGGCAGCCAGTTTTTCGAGCGTGAGATGTTCTTGAAAGCGGGTGGTGAGTGCGGCCTGCAGGGCACGGATCCTCTCGCGCTGGATAGACCGTTCCCGCACCGATTGTCGAGATTTCCGATAAGCCTTTTCGATGGTCCTCTCCAGGATCCAGAGCAGGCTTTCTTCGATAAAAAGGGCATCCGATCGTTTTGCGTTCAGCAAGTGCTCGACCACTCTACGCTGCAGGAGATAGCAGGTGGGGTCGCTCAGCCCGTGCGTCAGGCGGAAGGGATGCTCGGGATGTCTCTCGATCTTTGTATCGTAAGGGCGTAGCGCATCCAGAACCAGGTCCCCATCGAAGGCAAACCACTCACAGTGGTCTCCACGCTCGGATATCACGTAACGCCGGTAGGCCTGGCCGCGGTTGTAGAACATGACCACGTTTGGGCCGGCAACGATCCGCTCCCCATTCTCGTGTTGGATATAGACACTGGTGCGCGGGAAGACCAGCAGGTTGTTTTCGATTGCGCCCGAGTCTTCGAAGCGCGGGTGATCGGGATGGCAGCGAAATAGGCCCACCCTGACCAGGCGGGTTTCATAGATGGGAATATTCGGGATGTCGAAATAGGGCTTTTCCAGCTCAGGCTGAGCTGGTGAGAAAGCGTACTTTTTTTGAGAATTTCCTGCTGAAGTGCTGGGGTCTGGCATTGGGAGTTATTTTCGGGGAATATCCTGGCACAAATTAGATTTACTACTAAGACGATTGGAATAATCCAAATCCTTCCCCCATAATTTACCAAATATCCCCTGGCATGTAACCCCTCTGTAGAAGGGTATTATCGTGTTAGTTTTCTCACCTTCAAAAAGTGGCCATGACAGCAGCGTGACAACTCTACTATGCAATTTCCTCACGCGAAAATCAAGAGAAATTATCAATCAAAGCGGAAGAATTTCATCCTCCACAGCTTGCTCTGCGGAGGCGACTTCCTGCCAGTATTCACCAGGGATGGCATCCAGTTCACCTTTGATTTCGTTACAAATTTTCTCGACTTTATCTTTCTCTGGGAACAAAGCCCCATCCGGGATCGGTTCGTAATTATCCCCCCAGAAATTCCAGGTGTCGGGCTTGCCCCACCCGATGATGAATTTCGCGATCAGCCTGCAGGCTACGTCAAGGCCCTTGTGCCTCTGGCTGGCTTTGGAGGGAAAGGTACCGACCAGGAATCCCTCCTGGAAATAGGGACGCTGGGCCTCCGGCGGGCAAATGCTGAGCAATTTAATATTGAGCAATTCTTCTTCCACATAGTAAGAAATGCTAGCGTTGACATGTGGAAACCCAAGCACATACAGGATGCCCGTCGCGGGGTCATGCCGCAGGGCAAAAGAAGCCGCCGCCTGTAACGAACGGGTGATATCCAGCAACGGCGTCCTGCAAACTTCGTAGTGCTGCAGGATCGCCCAACACAATTCTGAAAAGTTGGTCAGCTTGTCGTAGCCTGCCAGTTTATTTGCCAGGAATTTCTCAAGCAGCAATTTCTCAGCCAAAGCAAGTTTCTTCATACGCACCTGGAGTTCATTGGTCGTCAGAGGTCCTTCGAGAGTCCTGTAGATCGAAGGGTACATACTCGCCGCACCCGAATCCAGCGGGTATTCCTGGGCTTGCCCTCTGAAGAACAGAGAATACTCCGGGTTGTAGAATTGGATTCTGGCGATCGTTTGAACGAGTTTGGGATAACTGGTGACCCGCTTGGGATTGCTCATGCGAATCAGTCTATTGGAGTGACGATCCCCGCCATCATTTTCAGCAGAAAGGTGGGAATAAACATCTGGATCCAGGCATTTCATGACAATACCCCTTTTCCTCATGTGCAGTTCCGTAAACCAGCATTCGGACTGCAAAATCAATCATTTTTTCACTTTAACTATACGATTTCCGCATCCCGAAAACAATAAGTTTGAACTGAAGCTGCTCCCTAATGGATTATGAAAATTATTGGCTCATGATCA
>JASFRG010000128.1:0-14246 GCA_050115035.1 Anaerolineales bacterium
GTGCACGCTGTAGAATACTCCCCGCCGACGCGAACTCCTACACCATAAATCTCCACCAGGGATACCCTAACGGGCACATGTAAACGGAGATGAATATTTTCGATCCTTTCCTCGTTTATCTCTGTTCATCCCCGGTAAATAAAACCCGCGTGTATAATTCTCTTATGCCGCGCCCAAACAAACTCAACAACCTCGACCCCAAATCCTGGCTCAAATTCCAGAAATCCTGGTTCATCCACAACCCGCCGCCGCGTAAAAAAGGTGTGCTGGTCCATCCTGCTAAATTTCCGGAGACCATGGCACAGGAATTTATTGAGTTCTTCACCAAAGAAGGAGAAACTGTCCTCGACCCGATGGCAGGTACCGGGTCCACGTTGGTGGCCGCATTAAGGGCGGGACGCAACTCCTACGGCATCGAACTCAATCCCAAATATGCTGAGATTGCAAATCAAATCATCGAGGAAGAACGCGAGTCTCTCGGTTCTTCAATCGTCAATCTGAAATCGCAAATCATCAACGGCGACGCCTCTCACGCAACCCAATTCGAAATCCCCATTATCGATTACATATTCACCTCGCCTCCCTACTGGGATATGCTGCACGCACGCGGGGCACAAACCCAGAAGAAACGCCGCTCCGCCGATGAGTTGGATGTCTTTTACTCAGACGATCCTGACGATGTGGGCAACCTGCACGATTACGAAGAATTTCTGGAAAAGCTGGTTGGTATCTATGCAGGCTTGCAACCCTTGTTGAAGGAAAGAGCCTATCTGACCATCATCGTCAAGAACGTCAAGAAGGGCGGAGTGATCTACCCCTTAGCCTGGGACATCGGCCGCGAACTTGGCAAAACGTATACATTGAAGGATGAAAAAATCTGGCTGCAAGACAACCAGCGCCTGGCCCCCTACGGGATGAACAGCGCCTGGGTTAGCAATACCTTTCATCATTATTGTCTGCAGTTCAGGAATGAGTGAGGCCAGTCGTGCGTCGCACCAATTTCGACAGGCAAATTCAACCCATAGGTTTATCTCGTTCTACAAGACAAAATCTGCCCTTTTGGTGCGACGCACTGAAATAGGGGAATGATAGGAAGGAAACCATGAACTACCAACCCATTGAGAACTACGGCGTAATTGGTGACCTGCACACGGTGGCCCTGGTTGGCATGGACGGCTCAGTGGATTACATGTGTTTTCCCAAGTTTGATTCGCCTTCCATTTTTCTGCGTCTGCTCGATCATGAAAAAGGCGGGTACTTCTCCCTGGCGCCGGTACTCGAAGATGTGCACCAAAAACAACTTTACATTCCGGATACCAACATCCTGCTTTCGCGTTTTCTCTCAGACGAGGGTGTGGCCGAAGTCTCGGATTTCATGCCGGTCGAAGCCACCGAGCAGGCCCATGACCTGATCCGCCGCGCCAAGACGGTCCGTGGCGAGATCAAATATCGCATGGTCTGTAAACCGGCTTTCGATTATGCCCGTGCTACTCATCAAGTGGAAATCCGTGATGGGGAGGCCATTTTCACTTCCAACGGGGAAGACAAAACGGTTCTGCGACTACGCTCCAGCCTGCCTTTGCACGAGGAAGATGGTGCGGTCGTCAGCGAATTCACCCTAAAGACCGGCGAGACGGCCTCTTTCGTGCTCGAAAATGCTGAAGAAACGGTGGGCGATTCGTCCGATCCGAACTTTGTAGCGCAAGCCTTCAAAGACACGGTCAATTTCTGGCGCGGGTGGGTCGGCAAATCTGATTACAAAGGCCGCTGGCGTGAGATGGTCCACCGCTCAGCGCTGACACTAAAACTGCTCACCTCTTGGCATCATGGCCCGATCCTGGCTGCGCCTACTTTCGGTCTGCCTGAACAAATCGGCGGCGAGCGCAACTGGGACTATCGCTTCACCTGGATCCGTGATGCTTCTTTTACCATTTATGCTTTTATCCGCCTGGGATATACGGAGGAGGCCGCCGCCTTCATGCGCTGGATCGAGGAACGCTGCGATGACCTGGCTCCGGATGGCACACTGCAAACCGTCTATGGAGAGGACGGACGCCACGATCTGAGTGAGTTTGAGTTGTCACACCTGGAAGGGTACCAGGGCTCTCAACCCGTCCGCGTGGGGAACGCCGCCTATAACCAACTTCAACTTGACATCTATGGCGAATTGATGGACTCGGTTTACCTGTACGATAAATACGGGAAACCGATTTCTTACGATCTGTGGAAAAATCTGGTGCGCCTGGTGGACTGGTTGTGCGAACACTGGCAGCAACCCGATAATGGCATCTGGGAGGTGCGCGGAGGACAGCGTGAATTCCTGTATTCGCGCTTGATGAGTTGGGTGGCCGTCGACCGGGCAGTACGCCTGGCTCGTAAGCGATCGCTCCCTTGTCCGTTCGAACGCTGGCAGGGCGTGCGTGACGAGATCTACAATGATATCTTCGATAATTTCTGGGATGACAAACTGGGCGCCTTTGTACAGTATCGTGGCTCGAAGGCCCTGGACGCCTCCAGTCTGTTGATGCCCATGGTGCGCTTCATCAGTCCTACCGATCGGCGCTGGCTCTCGCATCTGAAGGCTATCGAGGAAGATTTGGTCTACGACTCGCTGGTCTATCGCTACCGCATCGAAGACACACCCGTCGATAACCTGGAGGGCACCGAAGGCACGTTCAACATGTGCACCTTCTGGTTCGTGGAATGTCTCTCTCGTGCCGGAGAATTGCAGAAGGCACGCCTGTATTTCGAGAAGATGCTGGGCTATGCCAACCACCTGGGGTTGTACGCCGAAGAAACCGGTCCGCGCGGCGAGCACCTGGGCAACTATCCGCAGGCCTTCACCCACTTGGCGCTGATCAGCGCTGCATATGATATCGACCGGCGACTGTCCGAAGCGGGCTGGGAAGCATAGTGCCATTGTATTGCTTTTGCATCACGTTTGCATTAAAATGATTTCGTAATACGATTATTCTATCGATGGGAGTTTCGTATGGAAACTGTAACTGTCTCTCCAAAATATCAGGTGGTAATTCCAAAGAACGTTCGCAAAGCGCTGGGCATCCGCGCCGGGCAAAAAATACAGGTTGTAGTGTATGAAGGGAGGATTGAACTTGTCCCCGTAATGCCGGTTAAAAAATTGCGTGGATTTGCAAAAGGGATCGATACCTCCATAGAGCGCGAGGATGACCGCGTATGAATGTAGTCGATTCGTCTGGTTGGCTGGAATATTTCGCAGATGACAGTAACGCAGATTTCTTCGCACCTGCCGTCGAAAAGACAGATGAATTAGTTGTACCGACGGTGAGCATTTTCGAGGTTTTTAAGCGTATGCGCCAGCAGAAGGGTGACGAGGCCGCGTTACAAGCCATCACTGCCATGATGCAAGGGCAGGTAGTCGAGTTAGATGCCATACTGGCGCTTAACTCCGCCAAACTTTCCGGCGATTTGCAGATTTCCATAGCGGACAGCATGATCTTGGCGACTGCGCAGGCTTTCGATGCCGAGTTGTGGACGCAAGATGCCGATTTGAAGGATATAGACAAAGTAAAATACATCAAGAAAAAGTAAATGCCCGCCCCTACCCTCACTGACATACGAAACGCCGCCGAACGCATCCGGCCTTACGCGCACTGCACCCCCATCCTGACCTGTGCCAGCCTCGACCGACAGGTCGGCGCGCAAGTGTTCATGAAATGCGAGAACCTGCAAAAGGTAGGCGCCTTCAAATTTCGCGGGGCCTGCAATGCGGTTTTCTCGCTCACGGACGAAGAAGCCGCGCACGGTGTTGCCACGCACTCCTCCGGCAACCATGCTCAGGCTGTGGCGCTGGCCGCGCGGCTGCGCGGTATTCCTGCTTACATCGTCATGCCAGAGAACGCCCCGGCGGTCAAAAAAGCAGCGGTGGCTGGCTACGGCGGACAAATCACTTTCTGCGAGCCAACTTTGCAAGCGCGCGAGGCTACCACTGAACAGATCATAAAAGAAACTGACGCTACAATTGTCCACCCTTATAATGATTATCATGTTATCGTCGGGCAGGGAACCGCTGCGCTGGAGTTACTTGAGGAATTCCCTGACCTGAACGTGATCATCACGCCGGTCGGCGGCGGCGGATTGTTGAGTGGCACGGCCATCGCTGCGAAAGGAATTTCACCGAATATCCGCGTTATCGCCGCCGAACCCGAAATGGCCGATGATGCTTATCGTTCCTTACAGGCCGGGCATATTATTCCCTCAGAAAACCCGAAAACTGTCGCCGATGGTCTGCTGACTTCACTGAGTAACAAGACTTTCCCCATCATCCAGGAGCATGTGGAGCAGATCGTCACGGTCAGTGAAAGGGCTATCCTTGAGTCGATGAGATTTATCTGGGAACGCGCGAAAATCATTATTGAACCGTCCGCTGCGGTGCCGGTTGGGCTGCTTTGGGAGCGCAAAATCGATTTGAGTGGCTTGCGCGTGGGTGTTATCCTGTCCGGTGGCAATGTCGATTTGGGTAGATTACCGTGGAAGAATTGACCGGGGATAAACGAAGATGAACGTTTTTCAACTTTCCTATGTTTATCTTTGTTCATCTCTGGTGGAACTTATTCAATGATTTTATCCCCTGACTTTCTCCACCTACCCTATACCCCCGACCTGACCGAGGGCGGTATCGCCTATGCCATCCGCTCGCTGCCCTACACGTATGATCGCATGGGCGGTTCGCCCTTCAACCGTCTGCGGCGCATCGTGGCTGGGGTGGCTGTTGAGCTGGCCTTCCGCCGTTATCTCAGCGAACGGGAAATTCCTTACGATGTCAAAGGCGCAACTCCATTCACCGATCCAGACCGCTACGATGTTTCCTTGTGCGGCCATCGCTGTGACATCAAGTCCTTTCTCATCTCCCATCGCAGACAGATTTCCTCGCTAGGCACTCAGCCAGAACTGCTCCTGAAAGCCCCGGCGCTGGTGCCCTCCGACCAGCACGCCGCCGACGGTCACCGCGACGACGACCTGTATCTGTTCGCCTTCCTGACCGGGCTGGTCGCCGCCTCGCAAAAGGACATCAGCAAGGCCCTGGAAGCAGGCCAACCAGCCTATCTGATGCACGCCATGGACAAATCCTGGTCAAAACCAGCCAACTGGCAGCCCATCAACCCGCTGACGCTCAAATCCGAATCAGACCAGACTCTGACCGTTGAAATCAGCGGGCAGGCTCGGGATCGCGAATTCCTGACGCGTTCGCTGGAATTGCCTCCTCGCACGCGCGTCAAAGTGGAAGACGAATTTTATGCGCTGGCGTCCGTTTACGTCGACCAGATGCCCGCTGCCAGGTTGGGCATCCACAGTCCCTATATGGGCGCAACTTACTTGGTCGACCCGTTTGATTGGGGTAACATCTGGGTCTACGGCATGGAAATTTTCCTGACCGGTTATCTTTCATACGAGGAGTTCAGCCGTAAGAGCAGCCAGATCCAGCCTGGCAGTCGTGTTTTTCAATACAACAAAACACGCACCAAAAACCTGGCCGTTCCCGTGGCGGATTTGAAACCGTTGGGCCGTTTATTCGAGCAAGTTCAAGAGTGGGAAGCACAAAATCGTTAGCGCCACGTACCCTGTAGGTCCCTAAAAAAGATTTAACTCATCCTTATCTTCCCGTGATAGACTCGCGCCATGTCTAAACGTATGAAGACCATTTTGATTGCACTGGCAGGGCTATTCCTGCTGGCAGTCCTGGGTTTACAAATTCCGACAGTCAAATCTGCCGTTTCCTGGCGTTTCGAAAAGTTCGCGATTTATGCGAAAAATGTCGTCAATCCGCCTGGACCGGTACCAACCGCTTTGCCTGTTACACCGGTCCCAATGACGCCGACCACAGTGCCAACATCAACTCTGCGGCCTGCCACATCGAAGCCAACTCTTCCGCCCACCCCGACCAGCATACCCTTGCCCGCGCAGGTCTCCCTGCCCAGCCCGCCCTACGAGCAACAAACCCCCAACAACTGCGGACCTGCCACGCTCTCTATGGCTATGCACTTGTACGGCTGGGAAGGCGACCAGGAAGAGATCGCCGACCAGATCAAACCTGTGCTGCAAGACCGCAATGTCAACCCCGAGGAGATGACGTACTACGTGCGTAATTTTGCGGGCTGGCTCAATGTCCAATATCGCGTGGCGGGCGACATCCATATGCTCAAAAAGCTGTTGGCCGCGGGTTATCCGGTCATCGTCGAGAGCGTCACCAGTCTCGATCCGAATGATGCCCTAGGCCCCACCGATGATCTATGGGCCGCTCACTACCTGCTGCTGACCGGCTACGACGATGGGACTCAAACCTTCACCATCCAGGATTCCTATCACGGCGCGGATATGACCATTTCCTACGAGCAGCTTGAAGAAGAGTGGGAACCGTTCAACAATCTGTACATGGTGATTTACTTTCCGGACAATGAAGCCGCGCTCCCGTCCCTACTGGGTGCAGACTGGGATCCCACCACCAACCGCCAGCGCGCGTTGGACGAATCTCTGGCCGCCGTACAGGCCGATTCAAACGATGCCTACGCCTGGTTCAACATGGGCAGCAATCTGGTCTATTTCGAACGCTACGATGAGGCCGCCCAGGCTTACGACAAATCCCGTGAGATTGGCCTGCCCATGCGCATGTTCCGCTACCAGTTTGGGCCATTCTGGGCCTACTTCCACTCGGACCGCATCGATGACCTGCTTGCGCTGACCGACTACGCGCGTGGCATCACCGATATGTCCGAAGAAGCCTGGCTGTGGTACGGATGGGGACTCTATCGCAAGAATGACTTCGCAGGCGCACGCGATGCCTGGAACAAAGCTCTTTCCATTAACGACTCATCCTATGTGGACGCCTACAACGCCCTTGAGTATGTGCAATGACAAGAAGAATCATCTTTCTCATTCTCTCGTTGACGTTTTATCTAACAGGCTGTAATGCCCAGGCAACAATGACTCCTATTCAGCCAAAACTATCCGATCAAACTCCTGAGAAGCCCCTTGCCGTTTCCCAGACCATTCCCACAGCCACAGTGCTCCCGCCAACCTCTCCGCCGCCAACGGCCACACCCACTGAATCCCCGTTATCTGAACGCACCTCCCCCGTCGACGGGATGCCGCAGGTTTATGTGCCGGCCGGCGTGCTGCGCATGGGCGGCCTGGACGTCTATTCGATTGATCGTGACGAATCCCCCGCACACACCGTCTCGTTGGATGCTTTTTGGATCGACCAACTGGAAGTCACCAATGCCATGTATATGCTATGCGTGCAGGCCGGAGCTTGTACGCCACCCGTTGATTGGGCTTCCGACAAGCGCTTTTCCTACTTTAATAATGAAGAATTTAGGGATTATCCGGTGGTGCACGTGACCTGGGGACAGGCCAGCGTGTACTGCACCTGGGCTGAACGCCGCTTACCCACAGAAGCGGAATGGGAGCGCGCTGCACGCGGTGACGATTTCCGCAACTTCCCCTGGGGGGACGAGCCGCCCAGCGAAATATACGCTAACTTCAACAGGCTGGTAAACGATACCAGCCGGGTTGGCTCATATGCCCCCGGAGCAAGTCCTTTTGGTGCTTTAGATATGGCTGGGAACGTCTGGGAATGGGTGGCCGATCTGTATTCGGTCGGATACTATAGCATTTCTCCGGAACACAATCCGCCCGGCCCCGAGATAAACGGCACCAACCAACGTGTGATCCGGGGGGGCTCATTCCAGGATGAGTGGTTCAATTTGCGAGTCTCCAGACGGGGTACAGCTCTCGGTCCTAACCCCAATGCAGCCTTTGACGCACCGGAGCGCATCGGGGATCACTCTTCTAAAATCGGTTTCCGTTGTGCAGCGGATAGGTAAATGAGGCTTCCAAGATATAGATGATCTGAAAAATCGATTCATCTCAAGTTATGGTAAAATCCCTCCGCTCGGAGGGATGACCGAGTGGACGAAGGTGCCTGTCTTGAAAACAGGTTGGGTGCAAGCCCACGTGGGTTCGAATCCCACTCCCTCCGCACGATTGACGATTTGAGATTTTGAATTTACGATTGTGCAATCAAAAGTCTACAATCGTAAATCACAAATCGAATTGGGGAGGTGCCAGAGTGGCTGATTGGGGCCGCCTGCTAAGCGGTTGTCGGGTTTGTAGCTCGACCGCAGGTTCGAATCCTGTCCTCCCCGCTGAGAACGACTCATCTAATTTCGGGTGAGTCGTTTTTTTTCGCCCGCGGGCCCCCATTGAGGGGATGATATTCGAATCCTGTCCTCCCCGCTGAGAACGACTCATATAATTTCGGGTGTGTCGTTTTTTTTCGCCCGCAGGCCCCCATTGAGGGGATGATATTCGAATCCTGTCCTCCCCACCAATAAAAGTCCCTAATGGTTTAAACCTTTAGGGACTTTGTCTTCATAACAAATCCTGATATTCGGGATTCCGCCGGATGTATTTGCTCACAAACCAGCATGTGGACCGCACCTTCAGCCCGCTCTCCCTGGCATAGTCCAGACCGGTTTCGACCAGTTTACTGCCCAGGCCGCGATTCCCAATCGCGGGAGGCACACCCGTGTGCGTAAACGTAATGATTTCCCCCATCGGTATGTAATTGAGTACGGCGAGGTGCCCATCAATGGATATCTCGAAACGATGCTCTTCAGTGTTATGTGTGACTTCGTGTTCCGTGCTCACAGCATTATTTTCATCCCAATGTGTGACTTTGTAAACCCCAAACGCTCGTAAAAGCGATGTGCATCTTCCCGTGACTTGTGGCTGGTCAATTGCATCAGGTGACAACCGCGCCCACGGGCGCGCTCGAGCGCCCATTGCATCATCTCCGCGCCAATACCCTGACCGCGTAAACGACTTTCCACTCGCACGGACTCAACTTGCGCACGCATCCTGCCCTGGTAACTGATGGAAGGTAGATACATTAAATGTAATGTGCCGATTACATCTCCATCCATTTCAGCAGCAATCAGTTCGTGATTTGGATCCGCAGTGATAGCTTCGAAGGCGGCGTAATAGGATGGGGACAATGGCACTTCGAAATGTTCGCGTTGCGCGCCGAGATCATCTTCTGACAGCATTTGAACGATTGCGGGGAGGTCGGACCTTGTGGCAAGCCTGAACTTCGGGTTAACTTTAGATGACATGTAATCTCCATTAAGGATGCTCTCGCAGGGGCTGCTCCCTTCGGGAGTGCTACGCGAAGCCCCTGCGAGAGCATAAAAATTACCAAGGTAACTCAACTATCGACAAGATAAAAACACAGCCCGGCTGTCCCCGGTCCGGTGTGGACGGCCAACGCTGGGGAGAGTTCTGCGAAGAAGGATTCAACCACTTCGACCTTGCTCTCTACCAATTGCTTGATCTTCTCTACCTCTCCCAGCGCTCCGGCATGGACGTAGGCTACTTTGGCCTTGCCATTCCCAACGGTCTCGCTGACCATGTCCGCCATGGTGCTGTAAGCCTGCATCCGGCTGCGTGCCTGACCAAGGGCTACGATTACGCCGTCTTTCATTCCGATCAGGGGTTTGATGTTGAGCAGTGTTCCGAACAACCGTTTGGCCATACCAATACGCCCACCCATGTACAGGTATTTCAACGTATCGGCAGTCTGGATCATGTGGGTGACAGGTAACATCGTTTTAACGGTAGCAAGCAGGTCGTCCAGAGAAAGACCCGCAAGAGCCGCGCGTGCCGCTTCGATGGCCATCCATCCCTGGCAGAGCGAAACGTTTTGCGTATCCACCACTTCGATCCGCACGTCTGGATTTTCTTCCTTTACCATAGACTGGGCGACAGTTGCTGCCTGGTATGCGCCACTGCCTCTGGAAGTCATGTGGATGCTGAATATGGATCCCACGCCATCTGCAATCAGCGACCTGTACATCTCCAGATAGTCACCGGGACCAGGGCTGGCAGTCGTGGGCAGGGATGTGGCGGTCGGTAACCAGTCGAGGAATTCATCGCATTGAATTGTGATCAGATCGCGTAAGACTTCTTTACCGCGGTGGATGTAATAGGCTACTACATGGATATTCAGTTCGTTGAGCATTGTTTTGGGGATGCTGGCAGTGCTATCGGTGACGATGGCTACGTTTGACATCGTGCCTCCTATCACAAACGGTGGCTCTATTGTACCCTTTCTTTCAACGTCGGCGCGGGCTACAATGAACATTGACCCGCACCTTGTTTCCTTTTACAATACCTTTATGAGACTGTTCCATGTTGAATTCCTCGGCGTATCCCCAATTTTCGGGGGATTCTATCGCCCTGATCATGACCCTCCGCGTGTTTATTAGATTCTCCATCCAAACTTTAGTCCCCTTTTATTAACCAATTCGGAGGTAAAACCTATGCCTAGCCCAATTATTTCCAAACGTGCTCCTGTCTATGCTGATGTTCCTGATGAGAAGTGGAACGACTGGCGCTGGCAGTTAAGCCATCGTTTGAATTCTGTCGAAGAAATTGAAAAAGTCGTCCCGCTGGATGATAGCGAACGCAAAGCGCTCCAGACCAGTGGCCTGTTCCGCGTGGACATCACGCCTTACTTCATCTCATTGATCGATCCTGATGATCCGAACGACCCGGTACGCAAACAAATCATCCCGCGTGCAAACGAGATGCAGGCCTTCACCGCTATGATGGAGGACTCGCTGGCGGAAGACCGCCACTCCCCGGTCCCGGGCCTGGTTCATCGTTACCCGGACAGGGTGCTGATGCTGGTCACGACCCAATGTGCGTCCTATTGCCGCTACTGCACGCGTTCACGCATTGTAGGCGATCCCGGCCAGACCTTCTCACAGCAGGAATTTGATGCCCAGATCGAGTACCTTAAACGCACCCCGCAGGTGCGTGACGTGCTGCTCTCCGGTGGTGACCCACTGGTGCTGGCTCCCAAGATCTTAGAAAAAATTCTGACCCGCCTGCGTGAGATTCCCCATATCGAAATTATACGAATCGGTTCACGCGTGCCGGTCTTCCTGCCCATGCGCGTCACGCAGGAATTGTGTGACATGCTTGAGAAATTCCACCCCTTATGGATCAACATCCACATCAACCATCCCAACGAGATCAGCCAGGAACTGGCCGAGGCCTGTGACCGTATGGCGCGCGCCGGTATCCCGTTGGGCAACCAATCCGTCTTGCTGGCGGGGGTCAATGACTGTGTCCACATCCAGCGGGAACTGGTGCAGAAGATGACGCGCATCCGCGTGCGCCCGTACTATCTATATCAGTGTGACCTGGTGGAAGGCGCCGGTCACTTCCGCACGCCGGTGGCCAAGGGCATCGAGATCATCGAAGGTTTACGCGGGCACACGTCTGGATACGCTGTCCCGCAATTTATCGTGGATGCACCCGGCGGGGGCGGGAAGATCCCGGTTATGCCCAATTATCAGATCAGTGCTTCGGATCACAAGATCATCCTGCGCAACTACGAAGGGTATGTCACAACCTATGAGGAGCCGACCGAGTACACGGCACACGACCCGGCTACCTGTCCCTACTGTCAGAACAAGCGTCCCGAACCGGGTCAGACCGGCATCACAGGATTGCTCGACGGCGAAGAAATGTTCATCAAACCCGAAGGCTTTGACCTGACCCACGACCGTCATGGCATCCAGCATCGTCTGAAAGACGAGAAAAAATGGAAACCGCTGGGGATTGGGGCAGGCACGAAGGATAATACGGAAGGATAGTTCATTCCGAATAAAAGGAGAAACGAATGAAACGTTTGTCTATTCCATTACAACTGGCAGCGATATTGCTGGCTATCACATTGCTGGCGGCCTGTGGGCCGGCGGTGCCATCCACCCCCGATCAAGCGGAAATTGATGCGGCGATCAATACCTCAGTCGCTCAAACCATTGAGGCACAGGGAGAAATCGCCACTTCAGTTGCAATGACTGTAGAAGCCAAAGAAGCTGAAGCGGAAGCCGCTCAACCTTCCCCTGAACCGTCTCCCACACCAATGGTTCCAACCCTTACCCCGGTTTTGCCGACCGCTACTCCTTTCCCAACCAGTACTTCATCGAGTAGTGGTGGTAGTAGTGGCGGGAGCGGGGGGACCACATCCTATGCCTACTCCTGCGACATCATCCGCCAACGCCCCATCGATAATACGGAGTTCAAGCGCACGAACACCTTCGATGTCACCTTCGCGATCTTGAACAACGGCACAGCCACCTGGGAGGCTGGCAAGGACCTGACCTTGTTGGCAAATGCTGGGAATACAATTATCAATCCTCCTGGCACAATTGAACTCCCTGAAATGAAGCCCGGTGACGTCTTCACGGTTGGCCCTTTCGATGCGGAGGCTCCAGATGATCCGGGCCATTATGTAATTGATTTCAAGCTCCAGGGTGGCTTCTGCTATCCTTACGTAGCTTTTTATGTTGTCAGGTAAGAACCTGAAGGGAAATATCCGTTAACCACAGAGAGGAGGTGTGATGAGCAGGCGGACCGTTCGCCGTATAATCTTATGGCTGATCTTGGGGTTGGTCATTTTGAGTTGTGGCACGCCGGTGCTTGTTGCACCCCCTCCTTCGGCATCCGGGACTGATTCCGTTGAGACCGTCGTCGCCCAAACCGCTGATGCGGCACAAACGCAGACCATGAGAGCGTTGCCGCCTTCCCTGACACCTTCCCTTACTCCGGCGGCGACGAAAACTGCCACCGTAACGCCTACACCAACGGCAACTATCTTGTTCCTGTTCCCAACCAATACCAGCCTGCCTGCTTCTTTCTTCGAAGATACAGTAGGCGGTGGCACAGGCGATGACTCTAGTGACGGCGATAGCGAAGATGAGGATGGGAGAATACGCACCCAGGATTTATGGGCTTGCCGTGTCCTTTCGAAGAATCCGGCAGATGAGATGGTGGTCATTGGGGGCACCAGTTTTAAGACAACCTGGACGGTACAAAACACCGGCTCAGAAACCTGGCCGAAAAAAAGCGTAGACATCGTCTATGTTTCAGGCACGCGCCTCAATGAGGGTAAACCATACTATGATATTCCCAGAGCGGTAGCACCGGGAGGAACGGTCACCATTTCGGTGACAATGAACTTCCCGAAACGCCAAAAAGATTACCAGACCAGATGGGGACTGAAAATTGGCCGGACAGAGTTCTGTACTGTAAAATTTGAATTTACAGTTAAATAATAATGTTGTGGTGAACTATGAATATACATGCAGTGAAGAAACTCATTTTTTTGTTTGTGGTCTTATCTGTTGTGCTCGCATGTGAATTGCCCGTTCTGCCAGTGCCTGGACTTTCAAACCCGTCTCCGGCGCCCGGTTCTCTTGAGACGATCGTTGCTGCAACTGCTGGTGCTGCCCAAACCCGGACAGCGCTGGTAGTTCCTTCCTCCACGGTGACATCTACACCAACACGGTTGCCAACCTTTACACCTACGGAAACACCAACCCCAACCGAAACAGTTATTTTTGATATCCCGACTGCGACCCTGCCGTTTGTTACCCAGAGTGTCGGTTCGACTTGTCAGGTCATTGCACAGAGTCCGGTAAATAATACGGTATTCGACCCTCAAGAGATATTTACGACCAAATGGACCCTGCGAAATACCGGCAGTGAAACTTGGAACAAGAACAACTATGACTTCTTTCATTCGGGCGGCACGGACATGCACAGACGTGATGCTCTCGATCTCCCCAAGAGTGTTGGCGCAGGCGGTGAGGTTAACTTCGAGGTCGAGATGGTAGCGCCTGGGAACGCTGGTTCGTATACAACCACCTGGACTCTGGGAAAGAAGAACGAAGCCCTGTGCAGAGTATCCGTCACGATCGTTGTGAAGTAAGGTAGGAAATTCTATGCACTATCGACGTTTGGGGCGTTCCGGTCTGAAGTTGAGCGAGATCGCGCTGGGGGCATGGGTCACGTTTGGTGACCAGATTTCCGAGAAAACTTCTTCTCAATTGATCCACACAGCCTACGATAAAGGCATCAACTTTTTCGATAATGCCGATGTATATGCCAACGGGCAGGCTGAAATTGTGATGGGTAAGGCCATCAAAGACCTGCCACGTGAAGCGCTGGTCATCTCCAGTAAGGTCTTTTCGCAGACCATGCCTGGGCCTAATGGGCGCGGCCTTTCACGCAAGCATGTTACGGAGTCCGTTCACGCTTCACTCAAACGACTCGGCACCGACTACCTCGACCTTTATTTCTGTCACCGTTTTGATCCCGATACGCCTATCGATGAAGTGGTCTACACTATGGAC